>NZ_MQSY01000007.1:0-58975 GCF_001921245.1 Aeromonas sp. YN13HZO-058
CTAGGAAGCTGGCTCATCAGTCCGGCGTGTTCCGCCGTGCTGGTAGGGGCGCATTATAGGGAGCCGCGCCGGGATGACAAGAGCAAAACTGCAAAAAATGGCACTTTTTGCAGTTTTCCGGTTCAACCGTTGCTTTATTAAACAAAAGCCCCGCATCGGCGGGGCTGTTTAGGGCAATAAACCCTGAATTTACATCACACTGCTACCTTTTTGACCAGAATTCGCGTGCGAAGCTGCGCACCTTTTCCCAATCGGTAAACTCGAGGTCCTTGCTGGTATCGGTGCTACCACCGGTGATCTTCATGATCAGCTGGATGATGCGAGTCTGCCACCAGTTATAGCGGGAGTACTGCAGCGCACCGGCAAACACACCCAGAGTTTTCGGCTTCCAGGGTGAGAGGCGCAGGAACTTCTTCATATAGGCATTGGTTTGCGGCGTCTGCTTCTCTGGCTTGCGGGCAGTCAGGTTGACGCAGAAGAAGGCCGCATTGGCCACCTCCAACTGCTCCTGATGGGCATGAATAAAGCTGAACAGGCTGGGGTGGAAGTTGCCATAACGAATGGAGGCACCGATCAAGACCTTGGCATACTTGCTGAGGTTGCACATCGGCAAGGTGTGCAGGTCATGCATCACCACTTCACATCCCGGCATCTGCTCCAGCATGACATCGACTATTTTGCGGGTTTGGCCATCCCGAGAGGAATAAAGCACCAGAATCTTGTCCATAACAACCTCAACTACGCCAGAATGCAGGAGTAAACAGTACCAGAAGCGTGAAAATTTCCAATCGGCCAAACAACATGGCCACCACCAGCACCCACTGGGCCGCAGGCGAGATATTGCCGAAGTTGGCAGATACCTCTCCCAGCCCCGGACCTACGTTGGTGAAAGCCGCCGCCACGGCGGTGAATGCGGTCACTTCGTTCAGTCCCGTCATCAGCAACAGCAGCATGAATATAAAGAAGAGAATGATATAGGTAGCGAAGTAGCCCCACACCGCCTCGACGATGCGCTCGGGCACCGCCCGATTCCCCAGCTTCAAGGTATAGATGGCTCTGGGGTGGACCAGCCGCTTCAGTTCGCGCATCCCCTGCATAAACAGGATCATGAAACGCATCACCTTGATGCCGCCGCCGGTACTGCCCGCGCAACAGCCGATAAAGGCGGAGAACATCAGCAGCATGGGCAGGAACGAGGGCCAGTCGGCATAGGTAGTGGTGCTGTAACCGGTGGTGGTGCCCAGAGAGACCGCCTGGAACAGCCCGTGGTTGAGCGCCTCTTGCCAGGTGGCGTAGTGTCCGTGGGTCAGCAAGGCGACAAAGCAGATCATCACCAGGGTCGCCTGAATGGCCAGGAACACCTTGAGTTCCGAGTCATAAAGATAGCGCCCGATCCGAACCGGACGGTGGGAGAAAACGGTAAAGTGGAGCGCAAAGTTCACGCTGGCCAGCAGCAGGAACACCACGGTAATCAGGTTGATGACCGGACTGTTGAAGAAACCGATGCTGGCGTCGTGGGTAGAGAAGCCACCGACCGACAGAGTCGAGAACGAATGGCACACCGCATCGAACAACGTCATCCCGGCCAGCCAATAGGCCAGCGCACAGAGTGCGGTCAGCAACAGATAGATGAACCAGAGCGCCTTGGCCGTTTCGGCGATACGCGGCGTCACCTTGGTATCCTTCACCGGCCCCGGGATCTCGGCACGGTAGAGCTGCATGCCCCCGATACCCAGCAGTGGCAGAATGGCCACCGCCAGTACGATGATCCCCATGCCCCCCAACCACTGCAGCAGTTGGCGATAGAACAGAAACGCCTTGGGCAGGTTATCGAGCCCGGTCAGTACCGTTGCGCCTGTGGTGGTCAGGCCGGAAAAAGATTCGAAGAAGGCTTCCGAGACCGACATGTCCGGCACGTCGCTCATGATGAAGGGCACCGCCCCCACACTGCCCAGCACAGTCCAGAACAGCACCACGATGAGGAAGCCCTCTTTCGAGCGCATCTCCTTCTTGTGATAGCGGTTGGGAAACCAGAGCACCACGCCGAGCAGCAGAGCGATCAGAAAAGAGCTGACGAACTCGGCACCACCACCATCCCGATAGCCGAAGGCCACCAGTGCAGGCAACAGCATGGTCGAACTGAACAGCGCAACCAGCAGGCCAACAATGCGAATAATGCTCAGGATGTGCATTACAGCTCCCTTTCCCCAATTAAAGAGCGATGGATTCTAGCCATCTAAGGGACTGAGGGATACCCGCCCATGAGTCCGGTCGGTCAATTCACGGTCCACCTGAGCCCAAACAGCGGACTCCCAAGCCACCTGCAAGGTGACCTGCTGACCGTAATCTGCCGCCAGCAATTCGCCATTATGGTTGCTGATCAGCGACTCGACCGTCCCCATGTCACCGTAATCGCAGTGAATGAGAGAGGGGGTGCGCGGCACCTTGAGCAGGGTTGGCAGCTGCTTGAGGGCAGCACCGACACCGCCCCCATAGGCTTTGACCAGTCCACCGGTGCCAAGCTGGATGCCGCCGTAGTAACGCACCACCACGGCGCAGATTTCACCAAGCCCCGAGCCCATCAACTGGGCCAGGATCGGCTTACCCGCCGTACCGGAAGGTTCGCCATCATCGCTGAAGCCATAGACCTGACTATCTTGCGGCGCGCCAGCCACAAAGGCCCAGCAGTGATGGCGAGCGGTCGGATGTTGGCGCTTGATCTCGTTGACCCACCCCTTGGCCGCCTCGACAGTCGGGGTGTGGGCAATCAGGGTAATGAAGCGGCTCTTCTTTATCTCTTCGGTCAACTCCAGCGGGGCAGCCGGAATGGAATAGGCTGCCGCCATCAGAGCCCTGCTTGTCTGGTCATGTTCTCCACCCCGTTGGCGTGCAGCACAATGTTGTCTTCGATGCGGATGCCACCAAACGGCCGCAGTGCCTCCACCTTGTTCCAGTTGACCCGTTTGCCCTGTTCGCCCTGACGCAGCGGCTCCAGCAGGCTGTCGATGAAGTAGAGTCCCGGCTCGATGGTGAACACCTGATCCACCTCCATCACCCGGGTGCAGCGCAGATAGGGGAACAGCTCGGGCGCCGCCAGATGGGTACCGCGCTCATCCTGCATAAAACCACCGGCATCGTGTACCTGCAAGCCAAGGAAGTGGCCGAGACCGTGAGGGAAGAAGACGTTGGTCACCCCGGTGTGGATCATCTCGTCCACCGACATGTCTACCAGCTCGGTGGTCTGCAGCAGGCGCGCCAGCTTGTGATGCATCTGCAGGTGCAGCTCGCTGTAGCGGCGACCCGGCTTGATCTCCTTGATGATCTCCTGTTGCTGCTCGTCGAGGGCTGCAATCAGATCGGCAAACTCGCCGCGCCGCCACGCCCAGGTGCGGGTGATGTCGGAGGCATAACCGTGAAAATCGACCCCCGCATCGATCAGGAAAGAGTGGCGTTCCACATCCGGCACCCGCAAGGCAGACAAATGGGTGTAGTGCAGGATGGCTGCATTGCGGTTGATGGCGACGATATTGCCGTAGGGCGCCTCATTGGCTCCCTGTCCGACCGCTTTCATGTAGGCCAGATTGATCTCGAACTCGCTCGCCCCCGCCATAAAGGAGTCCTTGGCGGCGATATGGCCGCGCACCCCGATCCGGTTCGCTTCGCGCAGACACTCCAGTTCGTAGGGGGTCTTGTAGGCGCGGTGATAGTGCAGGTAGTTGAGCACAGCCTCCGGATTGGGCTGGGTCAGCCCCAGCAGCTCGGCCACTTCCAGATGGCCGCCCAGGTAGGCCCATTCCTGCTTGTTGGCAGGCAGATGGTCGGCCACCTGCTCCGGCCTTGTCAGGAAACGGATATCGAAGAACTCGACCCAGAAGGCATTGGGCAGATCCGCCACCTTGTGCCAAAAATCCACCGGGCGATAGAACAGCAATACCGGTTTGTTCACCCCGTCCACCAGCAGCCAGCAGTGGGGGTTGTCCAGCACCGGCAACCAGGCCTTGAAGTGCGGGTTTACCTTGAACGGATAATCCTGATCATCGAGGAAGATGCGGTGGGTCTGGCCGGAGTGGATGGCCAGTCCGCTGAGCCCCTGTTGTTGCAGAATGTCGCGGGTGCGCTGCTGCAAGGTATCGAGGTGCTGGGCAAAAAGTTGGCTGTAGCTGCTCATGGCGTCCTGCTCCGAGGTGAATGTGATAGCAGCATAACACCAAGCTCGGGGCTGCTCGACCCGTCAAGCTGCCGCTTCGTGAGGTAACGCATGCGTTACAACCTGTTTGTTATCAACACAAAACCAAACATTAACAAATCAAAAACAATTCAATACACTGCCGGTAGATACATGAAGTCAGGGATTACTCATGGACAACCTCTGCCTGTGGCAACCGGATCCGCTCGGGATGCAGCAATCCAACCTCTACCGTTTTATGGCGGAGGTGAACCGTTTCCACAGCTTGCAGTTGCAGAACTATCCGCAGCTTTACCAATGGTCGGTGGAGAAGACCACCCGTTTCTGGCCGCTGGTGTGGCAACACTGCGGCGTCAAGGGCGAGCTCGGCAACATAGTGGCGGAGAATCGTCAGGATATGCAGCGCACCCGCTGGTTCCCCGACAGCCAGCTCAACTTCGCCGAGAACCTGCTGCGCCGACAGGACGAGAGCCCGGCCATCATCTCCCGCATCGAAGGAAGCCCAAGCCGCACCCTCAGCTGGCGTGAATTGAGTGATCTGGTGGCCCGGCTGGCTCAGTGGCTGCGCCAGCAGGGGATTGGTCGTGGCGATGTGGTTGCCGCCTATCTGCCCAATATTCCGGAAACTGTCGTTGCCATGCTGGCAACCAGCAGCCTCGGGGCGATCTGGACCTCCACCAGTCCCGACTTCGGTGAAGCCAGTGTGGTGGAGCGTTTCGGCCAGACCCGGCCGCGAGTGCTGTTTGCGGTGGATGGCTATCGCTATAGCGGCAAGGCTATCGACATTCAGGACAAAGTGGCAGGGGTCGTCAGCCAGATCGACAGCATAGAGCAGACGGTGATGATCCCCCTGCTCGGCAACCCGCTGCAGCTTGGCCACGACTGGCAGCAGTTGCTGGCGAGCCAGCACGGTGCCCAGCTCGCCTTCGAGCCGATGGCTTTCAACGATCCGCTCTACATCCTCTATTCGTCAGGTACGACCGGCAAACCCAAGTGCATCGTGCACGGCATCGGCGGCACCCTGCTGCAACACCTGAAAGAGCACCAACTGCACTGCGATATCAAACCGGGGGAGCGGATCTTCTACTTCACCACCTGCGGCTGGATGATGTGGAACTGGCTGGTGAGCGCCCTCGCCTCCGGCGCAACTCTGGTGCTCTACGACGGCTCGCCCTTCTACCCGGACGGCAACGTGCTGTGGGATCTCGCCCGCGACGAGCAAGTCAGCTTGTTCGGCACCTCGGCCAAATATCTCGATGCGTTGCACAAACAAGGCTATGCCCCCATCAAGACCCACGACTTGCCACAGCTACGGCTCGTCTGCAGCACCGGCTCCGTGTTGTCGCCGGAGGGATTCGACTACGTCTACCAGCAGATAAAGCAGGATGTACAGCTCAGCTCCATCTCCGGCGGCACCGATATCTGCTCCTGCTTCGTCATTGGCAATCCGCTCAGCCCGGTCTATCGCGGCGAGAGCCAGGGGCGTGGCCTTGGCCTCGCGGTACAGGTATTCAACGAAGCGGGCCAGCCGGTGCAGGGGGAGAAGGGCGAGCTGGTGTGCACCAAACCGTTCCCGGCCCAGCCCATCTACTTCTGGGGCGACGAGAACGGCGACAAATACCACGCCGCCTACTTCGAGCGGTTCGACAACATCTGGTGCCACGGCGACTGGATCGAGCTGACCCCGACCGGCGGCATTCTGTTCTACGGCCGCTCCGATGCCACCCTCAACCCGGGCGGCGTGCGGATCGGCACCAGCGAGATTTACCGCTACGTCGAGCAGCTCGACGAGGTGGAAGAGAGCATCGTCATCGGCCAACAGTGGCAGCAGGACGAGCGGGTGGTGCTGTTCGTCAAACTCAAGGCGGGCTGCAAGCTGGACGAGCCGCTGCGCGAGCGGATCCGCCAGCAGATAAAACAGCACTGCACCGCCCGCCACGTGCCGGCCCGCATCCTGCAGGTGGATGCCATCCCCCGCACCAAGTCCGGCAAGATCGTCGAACTGGCGGTGCGGGAGGTAGTGCACAACAGACCCGTCAACAACACCCACGCCCTCGCCGATCCAGAGGTGCTGAACCAGTATCGCAACCGGCCGGAACTGGCCAGTTGATAACAAACTCACATCCATCGGAGGCGCCGCAAGGCGCCTCTCTTTTGCCCGTTTTGTGATGAGGAGCTTTTACTCGAGAACTGTTAAACAAATGTTTTAAATAGGTGTTGAAAATGTCTCCTTTTGGATCAATAGTGAGCCTCGCCCCCTGCTGGGGATAAAGGAGCAACACCCCCCACTGAGTGGGAACAAGGAGACACTCTCATGATCTACCAAGGCGAAACCCTGTCGGTCAGCTACCTCGAAAACGGCATTGCCGAACTGAGGTTTGATGCCCCGGGTTCAGTCAACAAGCTTGATCGCGCTACCCTGCTCTCCCTGAGCGAAGCGATCGCCGCATTACAGCAACAAGCCGATTTGAAGGGTCTGATCCTCACCTCTGGCAAAGACGCCTTTATCGTCGGTGCCGACATTACCGAATTTCTGGAACTGTTCGATCTGCCGCAAGAAGATCTGCTCGGCTGGCTGAAAAAGGCCAACGACATCTTCAACGCCATCGAAGATCTGCCGGTGCCGACCCTCTCCGCCATCAAGGGTCACGCCTTGGGCGGCGGCTGCGAGACCATTCTCTCCACCGACTTCCGGCTGGCTGATACCACAGCCAAAATCGGCCTGCCCGAGACCAAACTCGGCATCATGCCGGGCTTTGGCGGCACCGTCCGTCTGCCGCGAGTGATCGGTGCCGACAACGCGCTGGAGTGGATCACCACCGGCAAGGATGTCCGCGCCGATGACGCCCTCAAGGTGGGCGCCATCGACGCCGTGGTCGCCCCCGAGGCACTGCAGAGCGCTGCGCTGCAGATGATCAAAGACGCCATCGCGGGCAAGCTGGACTGGCAGAGCCGTCGCGCCGCCAAAAAAGCCCCGCTGCGCCTCTCCAAACTGGAAGCCATGATGAGCTTCACCACCGCCGCCGGCATGGTTGCCGCCGTGGCGGGCAAACACTATCCGGCGCCGATGACTGCGGTGAAAACTGTCGAGGCCGCTGCTGGCATGGGCCGTGACGAAGCGCTGGTAGTTGAAGCACAGGGCTTTATCAAGCTGGCCAAGACCGATGTCGCCAAGGCGCTGGTCGGTATCTTCCTCAACGATCAGCACATCAAGGCGCTGGCCAAGAAGGCGGCCAAGCAGGCGAGCAAGGCCACCGGCCACGCCGCCGTACTGGGTGCCGGCATCATGGGCGGCGGCATCGCCTACCAGTCTGCCAGCAAGGGCATTCCGGCGGTGATGAAGGACATCAACGAGAAGGCGCTGGCACTTGGCATGGGCGAAGCCACCAAGCTGCTCAACGGCCAGCTCGAAAAGGGCCGCATCGATGGCATCAAGATGGGCCAGGTGCTCTCCGCTATCACCCCGACCCTCAGCTATGACAACGTCAAGCATGTGGATGTGGTGGTCGAAGCCGTGGTCGAGAATCCCAAGGTGAAGGCCGCCGTACTGGGTGAAGTAGAAGGGATCATTGGCGAAGACGCCGTGCTCGCCAGCAACACCTCCACCATCCCTATCTCCCTGCTTGCCAAAGGGCTGAAGCGTCCGCAGAACTTCTGCGGCATGCACTTCTTCAACCCGGTACACCGCATGCCACTGGTGGAGATCATCCGCGGCGAGCAGACATCCGATGAAACCATCAACCGCGTGGTGGCCTATGCCGCCGCCATGGGCAAGTCGCCGGTCGTGGTCAACGACTGCCCGGGCTTCTTCGTCAACCGCGTGCTGTTCCCCTACTTCTTCGGCTTCAACAAGCTGGTCGCCGATGGCGCCGACTTCGCGGCCGTCGACAAGGTGATGGAGAAGGAGTTCGGCTGGCCGATGGGCCCCGCCTACCTGCTGGATGTGGTCGGCATCGACACCGGTCACCATGCCGGTGACGTGATGGCGCAAGGCTTCCCGGCGCGCATGAGCAAGGAAGGCCGCACCGCCATCGACGTGATGTACGAAGTGAGCCGCTTCGGTCAGAAGAATGGCAAGGGTTTCTACGCTTACGAGCAGGACAAGAAGGGCAAGCCGAAGAAGGTGGCCGATGCCGCCAGCTACGAGCTGCTGGCCCCCATTGCCAAGCCGAAGCAGGACTTTGACAAGGAAGCCATCATCGCTCGCATGATGATCCCGATGATCAACGAGGTAGTGCTCTGTCTGGAAGAGGGCATTGTTGCCACGCCAGCCGAAGCCGACATCGCACTGGTCTACGGTCTGGGCTTCCCTCCCTTCCGCGGCGGCGTGTTCCGCTATCTGGACACCATTGGTCTGGATCGCTACGTGGCCATGGCCGACCAGTATGCCGACTTGGGCCCGCTCTACCGCGTCAGCGACAAGCTGCGCGAGATGGCCGCCCAGGGCAAAACCTTCTACTGATTGCGGAAAGGAGATCCATTCATGAAAGACGTAGTCATTGTCGACTGTATCCGGACCCCGATGGGCCGGTCCAAGGGCGGCGCCTTCCGCAACGTGCGTGCAGAAGATCTGTCCGCGCACCTGATGAGCTCCATCCTGCTGCGCAACCCCAACCTCGACCCGAACGAGATCGAGGATATCTACTGGGGCTGCGTGCAGCAGACCCTGGAGCAGGGCTTCAACATCGCTCGCAACGCCGCGCTGCTGGCCGGTATTCCGAAGCAGGTGGGGGCGGTCACCGTCAACCGTCTGTGTGGCTCCAGCATGCAGGCGCTGCACGACGCCTCCCGCGCCATTCAGGTGGGTGATGGGGACATCTTCATCATCGGCGGCGTCGAGCACATGGGGCACGTACCGATGAGCCACGGTGTGGACTTCCACCCCGGCATGGCCAAGTCGGTGGCGAAAGCCTCCGGCATGATGGGGCTGACCGCCGAAATGCTCGGCAAGCTGCACGGCATCAGCCGTCAGCAGCAGGACGAGTTTGCCGCCCGCTCCCATCGCCGCGCATATGCTGCGACCGTGGAAGGGCGCTTCGCCAAAGAGATCGTCGGGCTGGAAGGCCATGATGCCAGCGGCGCCCGCTTCTTCTACGACTACGACGAAGTGATCCGCCCGGAGACCACGGTCGATGGCTTAAGCCAGCTGCGTCCGGCATTTGACCCGGTCAACGGCACCGTCACCGCTGGCAGCTCCTCGGCGCTGTCCGATGGCGCCGCGGCCATGCTGGTGATGAGTGCGGATCGCGCCAAGGCGCTCGGCCTCACGCCCCGCGCCAGAGTGCGTGCCATGGCCGTTGCCGGTTGCGATGCCGCCATCATGGGTTACGGCCCGGTGCCAGCCACCCAGAAGGCGCTCAAGCGGGCTGGTCTGACCATCGGCGATATCGATCTGTTCGAGCTGAACGAGGCGTTTGCCGCCCAGTCCCTGCCCTGCGTGAAGGATTTGGGTCTGCAGGATCTGGTGGACGAGAAGGTCAACCTGAACGGCGGCGCCATTGCGCTGGGCCACCCGCTCGGCTGCTCCGGCGCCCGCATCTCCACGACTCTCATCAATCTGATGGAGGAGAAGGATGCCACCCTGGGCGTGGCCACCATGTGTATCGGCCTGGGTCAGGGTATCGCCACCGTGTTTGAACGGGTGTGATAACCAGCCGGATCGACGGGATGCACTACTGAGAGTTGTCCCTTTTCGGGGTCAGTCTGACTGGCCCCTTTTCAAGTCTGTGACGATCGCCACACGGGGTGATCGTCAGTGGTCAGAAGCTGTCTGTTGGCCGTCCCGTTTGGGTCGGCCTTTTTTCGTTTTAACCTTATCAATAGGCTGTTATTGCCTTAAACCTCACATTAGATGGGGGGCTTGCTTGCTTTTTACTCCCCCGACAGGTTCAATCTGCACAAAAAAATGGGTGGATGCACATACATATGTCAATGAGCAAACAACTGCTGATCGTCGATGACGACCAAGAGATCCGCGAGCTGCTCAATGAGTACCTGACCCGGGCGGGCTTTCAGGTATTGACGGCAGCGGAGGGTAACGAGATGCGCCAGCAACTCGCCCAGCACAGCCCGGACCTGATTATTCTGGACATCATGATGCCCGGCGAGGACGGTTTTACCCTCTGCCAGCAGATCCGTCGTGACTCCCAGGTGCCCATCATCATGCTGACCGCCGCCTCCGATGAAGCGGATCGGGTGATCGGCCTGGAACTGGGTGCCGACGACTATATCGCCAAGCCGTTCAGCCCCCGTGAACTGCAGGCCCGCATCAAGGCGCTGCTGCGCCGCGCCGAATTCCGCCAGCCGGAAAAAGAGAAAGAGCCTAGCCGCCGCCTGCGTTTTGCCGAGTGGACCCTCGACACCCTGAGCCACCAGCTGACCCATGACGATGGCAGCCTGCTGGATCTCTCCGGCAGCGATGCCATGCTGCTCGGCATGTTCCTGCAACAGCCCGGCGTGGTGCTGGATCGGGACACCATCTCCGATGCCACCCGTGGCCGCGAAAGCCTGCCGATGGAGCGCGGCATCGATGTGCAGATCAGCCGTCTGCGCCAGAAACTGGGGGACAACGGCAAGAGCCCGCGCATCATCAAGACTATTCGCGGCAGCGGCTACATGCTGATTGCCGAGGTGCACGAACTGCCATGAGCAACAAGTGGTCCTGGGGGGCGCTGGTGCCCCGCTCCCTGCTGTCACGGATGATCCTGCTGCTGTTGCTGGCCATCCTGCTCTCCCAGACCATTCTGACCGGCATCTGGATGCAGCAGATCCAGAAGCGGGAGCTGGAAGGGATGATCAGCACCACCCGCAACCTGGCGCTCTCCGCTGCGTCCACCGTCAACTTCTTCAAATCCCTGCCGCTGCAGTATCGCCATATCGCGCTGGACCAGCTGCGCAACATGGGTGGCAGCCGCTTCTTCGTCTCGCTCAACGAGGAAGAGATCCACATCAACGCCATCCCCGAGAGCGAACGCAAGACGCTGGTGCTGCAGGAGGTGCAGGGGGTGCTGACCCGCAAGCTCTCCGATGCCATGGCGATCAAGGTGGACTTCTCCCGACCCGACGACTTGCACGTATTCAACAACGACACCTTGCTGGCAGACCTGCCCTCCTCCTGGGCCCGCTACACCCTGTCGCTGGAACCGCTCAACCCGCCGGTGCTGGTGACCCAGATCGAAATTGAAAAGGGGGAGTGGCTCTATCTGGCGGCCCTGCTGCCCGCCCCCTACATGACCCTCGACGATACCGTGATGCCGAGCAATCAGGTGCGCTTTATCGCCCTGATGACGGTGTTCCTCTGCTTCTTCACCTTTATGCTGGTGCGCTGGCAGACCCGCCCGCTGCGTCGGCTCGCCAAGGCGGCGGTCAACCTCGGCAAGGATATCGACCAGCCCTCGCTCAAAGAGGAAGGGGCATCGGAAATCGTGGCGGCCACCCGCGCCTTCAACATCATGCAACACCGCATTCGCCGCTATATCGACGATAGAGAGCGGCTGTTCAGCTCCATCTCCCATGACCTCAAGACCCCCATCACCCGGCTGCGGCTGCGGGTCGAACTGCTCGACGACGAGGTGCAGATCGGCAAGTTCAACAAGGATCTCGACGAGCTGGAGCTGATGGTGAAGGGGGCGCTGCAGACGGTGAAAGAGACCGACATCCACGAGAACATCGAAGAGATCGACATCAACGCCCTGCTGGAGCAGATGGCGGAGTCGATGAACCTGCACGACGAGCGGCTGACCATTGAAGGCCACTGCAAATGGCCCTATCGCGGCAAGCTGCTGGCGCTCAAGCGCTGCATCGGCAATCTGGTGGACAACGGCATCAAATACGGCCAGAAAGTGCGCATCATCATCATGGATGACGAGGAGATGCTGATCCTCTTCATCATGGACGAGGGCCCCGGCCTGCCGGACGATCAGTTCGAGCGCATCTTCGAGCCCTATTACCGGCTCAGCACCGATCAGGCGGGCACCGGCCTCGGCCTTGGCATCGCCCGTAACATTGCCCACGCCCACGGCGGCGATCTGGTGCTGGAAAACCGTCCGCAAGGTGGCCTGCAGGCCACGCTCTCCCTACCAAGGCAGTAACCTTATGAAGTGGTTGTCTTTTTCTGTCATCGCCCTGCTATCACTACCGGCGTGCGCCTCTCAGGTGGAGGTGCTGCACTGGTGGACCTCCGGCGGTGAAGCCAAGGCCGTGGAGGTGCTCAAATCCGAGTGGACCGAACAGGGCAACCAGTGGAACGACTTCGCGGTACAGGGCGGCGGTGGCAAGAGCGCCATGACGGTATTGAAGAGCCGGGCACTGGCGGCCAACCCACCGGAGGCGGCCCACCTCAAGGGCTATGAACTCAAGGAGTGGGCCGGACTCGGCTTTCTGCGCGATCTCAGCCCGATGGCCGAACACCTCGGCTGGTACGCCAAAATGCCCCCCATGGTGCGGGCCACCCTCAGCCAGAGTGACGCCCTGATGGCGGTGCCGACCGGCATTCACCGGGTCAACTGGTTGTGGCTCAACCGCAAGGTGTTCGAGCAGCAGAAGCTCACTCCACCCACCGACTGGGCCCAGTTCGTCACCATCGCCGACCAGCTTAAAAAACGGGGTATCACCCCGCTCGCCATCGGCAACGAGCCCTGGCAGCTGGCAGTGTTGTTTGAAACGGTGGCGCTCGGTGAGGGCGGCAAGGAGTTCTACCGCAAGGCATTCCTCGAACAGGACAGCACCACCCTGACCGGCCCCGACATGGTGCGGGTGCTGACCCGCTTCCAGCAGCTGCGTGCCTATGTGCCGCAAAAATACGCCGGTCTGAAGTGGCATCAGGCCACCAATCTGCTGGAGAGCGGTGGCGCCGCCATGCAGGTGATGGGTGACTGGGTGAAGGGGGAGCTGAGCGCGGGCAACTACCGGCCGGGTGAGGATATCGCCTGCCTGCCGAGCCCGGGCAGCGCAGGGCTGTTCAGCTACAACCTCGACTCCATCGCCATGTTCAAGCAGCGGGATCCGGCCCAGCTACAGGCCCAGGGCGAGCTGGCCCAGCTGCTGATGACGCCAACATTCCAGGCAGAGTTCAACCGGGTGAAGGGATCGATCCCGGCGCTGACCAACCCCGACATGAGCAAGTTCGACCGCTGCGCCGTGCGCTCCTATCAGGATTTCCTGCTGGCGGAAAAGCAGGACAACCTGCTGCCCAGCATGGCGGAGGGGATGGCGACGCCGACCAATATGCGTCAGGCGATCATGGATGTGCTGAGCAACTACTTCAACGACCCCAAAGCAAACCCGCAGCAGACGGCGCTGCATCTGGAGCGGGCGATGCGCTCGACCCGCTGATCCGGGCAAATGGCCGAGCGGCAGAAATGACAAAGGCGGAATTGCTCCGCCTTTGTTGTTGAATCGTCATCCGGTTCAGGATTGATCGTTTTCGTCCTCATCCTCGTCATAGTAATCGCTGAGCTCGATCCAGAGCCCCAACCCCACCATCACCATGGAGCCGAACCAGGTACCGGTGTTCCCGATCGGGCTGCCCATCACTATCATGGCGAAGGACAAGAACCCCATGCCTGCATAGGCTTGTAATCTGCCGTAGGAGACCTGCATATTCACCTCCTTGTTGAATATGGTTCAATTTTTATATTACTCGTCCGGCGCAAGCTGGATAGGGCCGAATAACATTTCGGTTACATATGCTGGTTAATGGGTCGTTTGTTTGATTATTTTTTAGCCCTGAGTATCATTGGCAGCCGAATAGGTTGAAGGTTGATAATAGATGAGTGATTTATTCTGCGATGCAACCCATGAGTTGGATGCAATCGGGCTTCGTTGCCCGGAACCCGTTATGATGGTTCGCAAGAAAGTGCGGCTGATGGCGGATGGCGAGACCCTGCTGGTTAGCGCCGACGATCCTTCAACCACCCGCGACATCCCCAGTTTCTGCCGCTTTATGGATCACACCCTGGTCGCCAGCGAGACAGAGCAGGCCCCTTACCGCTATCTGATCCGCAAGGGTCAATAAGCCCCCGAACCGGAGCACTCCATGACAACCATTACCCGAATCGGCACCACCCAGCGTTGGTCAGACGTGGTCATCCACAATGGCACCCTCTATGTGGTGGAAGTGCCCGTCAGCGAAGAGGCCGATATCCACCAGCAGACCCGCGAAGTGCTGGCGAGCCTGCAACGTCTGCTGGAAGCCAACGGCTCCGGCGTCGACAAGATCCTGATGGCCAACATCTATCTCAAAGACATTCAGGACATCGCTGCCTTCAACGAGCAGTGGGATGCCTGGATCCCGGCTGGCACTGCACCGGTTCGCGCTTGCGTACAGGCCCGTCTGGCCCACGACGGCTACAAGGTGGAAGTGCAGCTGACTGCCGCTGTCTAAGAGGCGGTTATCCCCCTCATCCCCGCCCCTTCTCCCGCAAGGGGAGAAGGGAGCAAAGAATAAGGAGCCATTGCTAGCCACGGCTCCAATAGAAAGGCCCCGCCATTACTGGCGGGGCCTTTTCGTTACCAAAACCTGAACGACTTAGGCGGTCGGGGTCAGGGTAATGGTCACGCGACGGTTCTGGGCTTTGCCAGCCGCGGTGCTGTTGGAGGCGATCGGCTGATCCGGGCCTACACCGGTGGTGGAGATGCGGCTGCCAGCGACACCCTGACCAATCAGCTGGGCGGCAACGGCATCGGCACGCTCGCGGGAGAGCTTCATGTTCAGATCGCGGGAACCGCTGCTGTCGGTGTGACCGACCACGTTCAGGCGGGTCTTGTCGAACTCGGCAACCACCATGGCCACACCGGAGAGGGTGTTGGCACCGGCCGCTTTCAGCTGGGCGCTGGAGCTGTCGAAGGTGACGTTGTTCGGCATGTTGAGGATCAGCTGGTCACCATTGCGGGTGACGCTGACGCCGGTGCCTTGCAGCTTCTCGCGCAGCTTGGCTTCCTGCACATCCATGTAGTAACCGATACCGCCGCCCAGCGCCGCACCTGCCGCCACACCAGTCAGGATCCCCTTCTTGCGGTCACCCTTGCTGGAGGACATGGCACCGATTGCCGCGCCGGTTGCGGCACCGGCCAGCGAACCCCAGACCGCCTTGGAGGTCTGCTGCTCACCGGTGTACGGGTTGGTAGTACAGCCGCTCAGGGCCACGGCCAGCGCAACCGCCGGAACAATTGTCTTGAAATGCATGAAAAAAAACCTCTGAAAAAACCGACTCAAAACCACAAAGCGCGCATTCTACCCCAGCCGCGTGCCAAGGTGTGACGTCAGGATACGGATTGCGCCCTCTTCTGGCGGATGGCCGCCATTATGCCGGGGAGCACTGGACAAGAGCTGAACACCGGACCATCCCCCATGACCGAGCCCCCGGCCACAAACGACAGCGGGCTGGCTGACGCCATTGACTACTATTGAAGGCACCATCAATAGATCTTTGAGGTCTCGCCATGTTTGCACTGCTTCGCAACCTCTCGATCCGCCATCTGCTGTTGGGCGCGAGCCTGGTTATCCTGCTGACCATGGTGCTGGGCGGCATCTGGCGCAGCACCCTGACCGATCGGCTCGGACAACTGCCAGAACAGCTGATCACCAGCGCCAACCGGCAAATTACCCTGCAGGAGCTGCGCTATCACACCACTCAGGTGCAGCAATTTCTGACCGATGCGGCCGTCTCGGGGGAGCAGGACTCCGTTGCCGAGGCGGAGCAGCATGCCCAGACTGCCCGGCAGCTGCTCGACACCCTGCCGCAGTTGCAGAGTGCCCTCACCCCCTTGCTGGCTCGCCAGTTGGAGACAGGCAAACGGATGGTCGATGCCTACCTCAAGGAGGGACGCGAAGCGGGCAACCGCCTGATGAAACAGCCTGGCGAGGGATTTGACGCGATAACCGATAGCATCGCCACTCAGGTGGCAGGGGCGCTGGAGCAGCAACAACAACAGCTGATGAGTCAGGAGCGGGAGATCGCCAGCCAAAGCAGCGCCCTGCAAAGCCAGGATCTGCTGCTGCTCGTGGTCAGCCTCACCATCATCATGCTGATGTTGCTGCTGATCCATCTCAAGACTGTGCGGCCACTGCAACAGCTGATGACCCAGCTGGTCGAGCTGGCCAACCACAGCCACAACCTCACGTTCCGGCTGCGCAGCCGCGGGCAGGATGAATTCGCCTACCTCGCCACCGTCTTCAACCGCTTCCTCGACAATATCGACAGCCTGATCGGCTCGGTGCAGCAGGTCTCTCACAAGACCCACGACAAGATGGCGCTGCTGATGAACCATTCCGGCAGCACCCTGAGCAGCATGCAGCGGGCGCAGCAAAGTACCGACATGCTGGCGACCGCCATCAACGAAATGACCGCCACCGTCCACAACATCGAACACAATACCGAGCAGGCCAGTCAGGATACCCTGCTCACCCAGCAGCAGGCCCACGATGGCCAGCAGCAGGTGAGCCAGACCATCGCCCTGATCCGTCAGGTGGCCACCCATATCGAGCAATCCGCCGGTGAGGTGACCCGGCTGGATCAGGAGAGCAGCCAGATCGGCAACATTCTGCAGGTGATCAGCACCATCTCGGAACAGACCAACCTGCTGGCGCTCAATGCCGCCATCGAGGCAGCTCGGGCTGGCGAACAGGGGCGCGGCTTTGCGGTGGTCGCCGACGAGGTGCGTCAGCTGGCAACCCGCACCCAGGCCGCCACCGTCGATATCCAGCAGCGGATCGAAGCGTTGCAGAACAACACCCGCCATGCCGTCAGCACCATGCATACCACCCGCAACGTCAGCGAACAGGCGGTCAACCAGGCCGCGGGCACCGGCGAAACCCTCAATGCCATTGTCTCGGCCATTACCCGGGTCGCCGACATGAATGGTCAGATCGCCACGGCAGCCGAGCAACAGGCTCAGGTCGCGGAAGAGACCAATCGCAACGTCATGCAGGTTGCCAATATTGCTCGTGAATGCCTCGAGCTGGCCCGCGAGAGTCGGGCCCACACGCGCGACCTGAACCAGTCCAATGAGGAGATCAGCCTGATCAGCGACCAGTTCGAGGTGAGCCAGCAGCAATCAACGGGCCATGAACACGACCTGCTGCGCTGGAACGAAACGTTCATGGTGGGTGTGGCGAGCGTGGATCGTCAGCACCAGGGTCTGTTCGATGCGATGAACCGCTTCTACCACGCGGTCAGTGATAACAGTCCGGTGCAGGTGCGCAAACAGCGGCTGGACGAGCTGCTCAAGCTGGCGATTCAGCACTTTGCCGACGAGGAGCGCAGTATGGAACAGGCGCGCTACCCCGAGCTGCAACGCCACAAACAGGAGCATGCCAGGCTGCTGGCAGAGCTGGGCAACCTGATCCACCGCGAAGATGGCGACGAACAGGATCTCAACATGGAGATGATCATCTTCCTCAAGAGCTGGCTGCTCAACCATATCCTGAAGGTGGACAAGCAATACAGCGAGTGCATGGTAAAGGCGGGAGTAGCGTAAGCCGCCACCCGGCGACCAGATGCAAAAAGGCTCCCGTTTTCGGGAGCCTTTTTCTTGTCACACTGTTTGGCTGCCAGCGGTTGGCCAGATCGGGCCACTGCCATGAAGCGAGGATCAGCGGCGGCGGATATCCCGCGCATCTTCCCGCACATCCTGCTTGAACTGGCGCTTGTCCTGACGGCAGTCGACGTTGTTCAGGTACTCTTCCTGACGGCAATCCTGCTTCATGTCGCGAGCCTGCGGGCGGCCATCCTGACGCACATCGCGGGCATCCTGACGGGCGTCCTGATGACCGGTGTAACTATCCTGACGAACATCCCGTGCGTCGCTGCGGGCATCCTGACGAATGTCGCGCGCCTCTTTGACCGCCAGCGCAGGCAGTGAGGTCAGCAGGGTGGCGCAAGCCAGGATCAGGGCGCGGCAGGCGCGTCCGCGAACAGTGATGAAAGACATGAATGACTCCTTGATTGGGGAGCGCAATTCTGAACGGCCATCACTGTATCCCGACTGAACCGGATGCCACAAAGGGGCTCAATCCGGCTTCTTTTGCTGCTCTTTTTGGCACTCGGCGTGGCAAGGACAGCTGACCAGATGATCGTTCACCATCCCCACCGCCTGCATAAAGGCGTAACAGATGGTGCTGCCAACAAAGTTGAAGCCGAGCTTCTTGAGCGCTTTCGACATGGCATCCGACTCCGGCGAGGTCGCCGGAATATCGCCGTTGCCCTGGCGCTGGTTGACGATGGGGGCGCCACCGACAAAGCCCCACAGGTAGTCGGCAAAATCGATCCCCTGCTCCTGCAACGCCAGATAGGCGCGGGCATTTATGATGATCGATTGCACCTTGAGCCGGTTGCGGATAATGCCGCTGTCCTGCATCAACCGCTCCACATCCTGCTCGTCGAACCGGGCGATCAGCACCGGATCAAAGTCGGCATAGGCGCGGTAGTAGCTCTCGGTACGCTTCAGGATGGTGATCCACGACAGCCCCGCCTGCTGGCCGTCGAGGCAGAGCTTGGCAAACAGTTCGCGGGCGTCATAGACCGGCCTGCCCCACTGTTTGTCATGGTATTCAATGTATTCCGGGTCTTTGGTCACCCAGGCGCAGCGCAGTTCCATTTTCTCTCCCTTATGATTTCAGCGGCTTCCCCGACCCTGCCCACTCTGCTGGCGGCATCGCTCACATCCTGTACCGGACATCCCGCCCGACCAGCCAGGGCGCAGTGCCATCCCGTGAATCCGCTGCAATTTCGCCTATTATCCGACCATGCCAGACGGTATACTCCCTCGGTTCACATTCAGCAAATCTTGCTCTGATTTTCACTTCGCGCGAAAAAAATTATGCAAAAATTCGATGTCAAAACCTTTCAGGGCCTGATCCTGCAGCTGCAGGACTATTGGTCCCGCCAGGGCTGTACCATCATTCAGCCGCTGGATATGGAAGTGGGTGCCGGTACTTCCCACCCCATGACCTGTCTGCGTGCCCTGGGCCCGGAGCCCATCGCCTGCGCCTACGTGCAACCGTCCCGCCGTCCGACCGATGGCCGCTACGGTGAGAACCCGAACCGCCTGCAGCACTACTACCAGTTCCAGGTGATCATCAAGCCTTCCCCCGACAACATTCAGGAACTCTATCTGGGCTCCCTGAAAGAGCTGGGCATGGATCCTGAAATCCATGACATCCGCTTCGTGGAAGACAACTGGGAAAACCCGACGCTGGGTGCCTGGGGTCTGGGTTGGGAAGTGTGGCTGAACGGCATGGAAGTGACCCAGTTCACCTACTTCCAGCAAGTTGGCGGCCTCGAGTGCAAGCCGGTGACCGGCGAGATCACCTACGGTCTCGAGCGTCTGGCCATGTACATTCAGGGCGTAGACAGCGTCTACGATCTGGTCTGGTCTGACGGCCCGCTGGGCAAGACCACCTACGGCGACGTGTTCCACCAGAACGAAGTGGAGCAATCCACCTACAACTTCGAACACGCCGATGTGGAGTTCCTGTTCCACTGCTTCGAGCAGTACGAGAAGGAAGCCCAGCACCTGCTGGCACTGGAAAAACCGCTGCCGCTGCCTGCCTACGAGCGCATCCTCAAAGCCGCTCACTCCTTCAACCTGCTGGATGCCCGCAAGGCCATCTCGGTCACCGAGCGTCAGCGCTACATCCTGCGCATTCGCACCCTGACCAAGGCCGTGGCAGAGGCATACTACGCCTCCCGCGAAGCGCTGGGCTTCCCGATGTGCCAGCGTAGCGACGACACGCGTGAGCGCAGTGAGAACAAGCAAGGTTAAGGAACGGACATGGCACAACATACATTTCTGGTAGAGATCGGTACTGCTGAGCTGCCGCCCAAAGCCCTGCGCTCCCTGGCCGAAGCCTTTGCCGACAACCTCAAAAGCGAATTGACCAAGGCCGATCTGGCCTTCGGCGACGTCGAGTGGTTTGCCTCACCGCGCCGTCTGGCCCTCAAGGTGAGCGAGCTGGCTGGCGAACAGCCGAGCAAGAGCGTCGAGAAGCGCGGCCCGGCCGTGTCTCAGGCGTTCGATGCCGAAGGCAAGCCGACCAAGGCTGCCGAAGGCTGGGCTCGCGGCAACGGCATCACCGTTGAGCAGGCCGAGCGTCTGGTCACCGACAAGGGCGAGTGGCTGGTTCACACCGCCAAGGTCGAAGGCCGTCCGGCCAAAGAATTGCTGGGCGAACTGGTTGCCTCCGCACTGGCCAAGCTGCCCATCCCGAAAATGATGCGTTGGGGCGACAAGACCATCCAGTTCGTGCGTCCGGTGTTCACCGTGACCCTGCTGCTGGATGGGGATCTGGTGCCCGCTCACATTCTGGGTATCGACTCCGCCCGCACTATTCGCGGTCACCGCTTTATGGGCGAGAGCGAATTCACCATCGACAACGCCAGCCAGTACCCGCAGATCCTGCAGGAGCGCGGCATGGTGATTGCCGATTTCATGGCGCGCAAGGCCAAGATCAAGGCTGACGCCGAAGCGGCCGCTGCCGCCTTCGGTGGCGTTGCCGATCTGGACGACGCCCTGCTGGAAGAAGTGACCGCACTGGTCGAGTGGCCGGTGGTGCTGACCGCCAACTTTGAAGAGAAGTTCCTGGCCGTTCCCGCTGAAGCGCTGGTTCACACCATGAAGGGTGACCAGAAGTACTTCCCGGTCTACGACAAGAACGGCAAGCTGCTGCCGAAGTTCATCTTCGTCACCAACATCGAGTCCAAAGACCCGAGCCAGATCATCAGCGGCAACGAGAAGGTGGTTCGCCCCCGTCTCTCTGACGCCGAGTTCTTCTTCAAGACCGACCTCAAGCAGACCCTGGCCTCCCGCCTGCCGCGCCTTGAAACCGTGCTGTTCCAGCAACAGCTGGGCACCGTCAAGGCCAAGGTCGAGCGCATCGAGACCGTCGCCGGCTTTATCGCCGAGCGTATTGGCGCCGATGTCACTCAGGCCAAGCGTGCCGGTCTGCTCTCCAAGTGTGATCTGATGACCAACATGGTCGGCGAGTTCACCGACACCCAGGGTGTCATGGGGATGCACTACGCCCGTCACGATGGCGAAGACGAAGCGGTGGCCGTGGCCCTCAACGAGCAGTACATGCCGCGCTTTGCCGGTGATGCCCTGCCGTCCGGTCTGGTTGCCTGCGCCGTCGCGCTGGCCGACAAGCTCGACACCCTGGCCGGTATCTTCGGCATCGGCATGCTGCCGAAGGGTGACAAGGACCCGTTCGCACTGCGTCGCGCCGCCATCGGTGCCCTGCGCATCATGACCGAGAAGCAGCTGGATCTGGATCTGGTTGAACTGGTTGAAGAAGCGGTACGCGTCTACGGCGACAAGCTGACCAACAAAACCGTCGTCACCGACGTGGTCGACTTTATGCTGGGCCGCTTCCGCGCCGCCTATCAGGACGAAGGCATCGGTGCCGACGTGGTGCTGGCCGTACTGGCCCGCCGCCCGACCCGTCCGCTCGACTTCGATCGTCGCGTCAAGGCCGTCAGCCACTTCCGCACTCTGGATGCCGCACTGGCACTGGCTGCCGCCAACAAGCGCGTGAGCAACATTCTGGCCAAGGTCGAAGGCGAGTTGCCGACTGCCGTCAAACCGGAACTGCTGGTCGATGCCGCCGAAAAGGCGCTGGCTACCCAGGTTGCCGAACTGCAAGCCGAACTGGCCCCGCTGTTCGCTGCCGGTGACTATCAGGCTGCCCTCACCCGTCTGGCCGCCCTGCGCGAGCCGGTCGATACCTTCTTCAACGAAGTGATGGTGATGGCCGACGACGAAGCCCTCAAGGCCAACCGTCTGGCGCTGCTGAACAACCTGCGCAACCTGTTCCTGCAAGTCGCGGATATCTCCCTGCTGCAGTGATTCTGGTTAAGTAAGTGATATTAAAAACGGCGCCATTGAGGCGCCGTTTTACTAGGAGGATTGATGGAAATAGTACTTAAATACATTTCACTTATCACAGCGTGTGGTACTGGGATCGCATTTGTAATTGGCTTATTCAAATGGATTGACCAACGAGCTCGTGATCAAGAGCAACGCGTATACGAGGCATTCCACAAAATGGTATGCCTCGCCTCTGGTGCAGATGAATCAGGTCGTACAGTCAAAATGGTTCAACAAATAGCAGCTATTTACCAACTGCAGAGGTATAAACAATACGCCTTCGCTTCCATTCCTATTCTTAAACTCATGCAGTTCGAATTTTCTCATTGCAAAGACAACGAGCCAAGATCACAACATTTGGAACAGGCTCTTAAAACAACTATTTATGTGTTGGAAAAAGAGTGATCTGTGTAGGTTAGATTAGCCGTTAGGCGTAATCGGATACTCGCAAAAATAGATTTACCACCATAAATACTTGCCATAGTTCCGTCAGCAAATTGACACCGCTGACTCATTAGTCATCCACGGTGCAAAGCAACTCTGAGGTTATTATCGCTAAGATGAATGAAATAATAACGACACTGTAAGTGTCCAATTTTTCGCTTTAACAATCAGAATGCCTATTTATCATTGACTTATGGAATATCCATAATCTCATCACTAGATATTAGGTTAAACTTAAATGCGATATAAACCAGCTTACCAAATAAATCTCTCTCAACGTCAGAGAATAAATTCACCCTCATCAGTGAATACTTATTATAATCTAATCTTTTGAGTGCATTCAATGTCAAATGCAATCCAATAATAGAGTGCATCAACTGAGATTTATTTTTATAAAAACTATACGCCAACTCACCAAGTATTGGATTATCTCCATTGTTTATAGAAACCTCAATCTCTTGATGAAGAACATGTATTGACTCCTTTCCTATATCATTTATATGAAGCTTTAGATTCAAGCTAAGCCTTGCAAAATCTTCCACCAATCTATTTATTTCATTGTTATTTGACGTGGACTTTATTTGGTATGCAACAAATGAAATCGAAATTGCTGTTAATATTGGCCCATATATTCCATTAAGATAAGACGCCATAATAGACCAATCTTCATGCGAAGACCATAATCCTACACCCCACTTTAATATATAAATAAATGCAGGGAACAAAAACAGCAATATAGCCACAAAAATCAATACAACTTTAAATGTGATTGTTTTCATAAAACTCATGGTTCATTTCATACAAGTAATTTATCGGCAATCATCATATCACAAGGCGTTACGTTATTATTCGACAACACGTACTGATTGGTGAAATTGAAAATTCGCATAAATTGATTCTCCCGCCATAACAGCCAGCCGAATCTCCCCTCCGGCTGGCCGCCTCTATTGCACGGCAACCACCGCAACCAAAGCCTCTCGTTCGTCCGATTACGCTGCGCTAATCGAACCTACAGGGGGGGAATGAGCTGTTATCATTTGAGACAGTGCCCAGCGCCGCCACGGCCAATCAGAGGAACGTCATGAACATACCTGCCGCCCGCGCCCCGTCAATCTGCCAGCAGTGTCAGGAGCAGGTGGATCTCGACTTCGATTTCACCGTGGCCTTCCAGCCCATCGTCGATTGCTGCAAACGCACCCTATTCGGCTACGAGGCGCTGGTGCGGGGGCTCAACAACGAATCTGCGCACTCGGTGATTGCCCGGGTCAACGACAGCAATCGCTATCGCTTCGATCAGTTGTGCCGCATCAAGGCCATCGCGCTGGCGGCCCGACTCGGGATGAAGGGGATGCTGAGCATCAATTTTCTGCCCAATGCGGTCTACCGCCCGGAGCGCTGCATCCGCACCACCCTGCAGGCGGCCCGCGAGCACAACTTCCCCATCGAGCAGATCATGTTCGAACTGACCGAGGTGGAGCAGTTGCTGGATAACCAGCATATTCGCGGCATCGTCGATCACTATCAGGCCCTTGGCTTCAAGACGGCGATGGATGACTTTGGCGCCGGTTACTCGGGCCTCAACCTGCTGGCCGATTTTCTGCCAGATACCATCAAGCTCGATATGCACCTGTTGCGCGGCATCGACCAGGACCCGACCCGGCAAGCCATCGTGCGCCACTGTCTGGCGCTGTTTGCGGAGCTGAAGATCACCCCGCTGGCGGAGGGGATCGAGACCCGCGAAGAGATGGCCTGCCTGCGGGAGATGGGTATCAGCCTGATGCAGGGCTACCTGTTCGCCCGCCCCGGCTTTGAAACCCTGCCCGAGGTGGATTTCGCCAGCCTTTGAGCCATCGCAGTCGGCACTGAGCGCCCGCTCCCTCCACCAGAATAAAAAACGGACACCCGAGGGTGTCCGTTTTCGTGCCATCTGGCCTTGCCCCAAGGGGCGGTTTACAGATAGCGGTCATCGACGCCGATATGAGCCAGTGCCGCCAGTTCGAGCGGCGTCAGCTGATCGGCAGAATCAATCTGGGACGCATCACTGTGAGCTGACAGGGGCAGCCCGAGGTGCTCCTTGATCTGGTCGATCAGGGTGCTCACCACAGTGCTCATGCGAGTCAGCCTGGAGGTCAATACGGCCTCCGGGACCGTGTCGGCAAAGGGCGAGACCAGCTCAACCGCTAGATCACAGATGCCCCGCACCCGATCACCAAAAGCCCCTTCCAGCTGTTGCAGCACTTGCCGCGCTTCGCTGGCGCCGAGACGCGCCACCGCCGCCTTCATGTTGTCACCATCAAAGCGCTGCCGCGCCCCGGCATCGAGCCGATCTTCCGGCTTGCCAGCGGTATGGTCAGCCCACGCCTGATCGCCCTGACTGGCAAACTGCATCAGACCGCCCAGCACCAGTCGCTGGTTGGGGCGCGCCGAGGCAAGGCTGTCGAGGGCATGACCAAGGGGAGCCCCCTTGGCATCGCTGCCGCTGGCCAGCGAGAGCGCCAGAGTGCGCAGGGTTTGCAGATCACCACGGGTCTGCAATTTGGCCATGTGGGAGCCGTTGATGGAGCCATCGGCAATGTGCTGATGCAGGGCGTTGAGATCGCTGCTGCTCAGGGTCACTGTCGTCGAGGTTTGATCCCGCAGCAGGTAGCTGGCCTGATAGCTGATGAGATCCAGCGCCAGCTTGTAGCCGGTGGCCGGAGTCTGGCGCGCCATGGCGACCTGCTCGCGGGCAGCCCCTTTGCTCTCACCCCGTTGGACCGGCGCCGCATCGGCAGTGGTGGTCGCGCTTTGCGCCGGTTCGCCAGCAATTTCAGCCTTTACGGCGCGCTGCAGGTCAGCCACTTCACCCATCGCGGTGTGCAGCTGGCTCATCGCCTCCTGCAACAGTTCGGGGGTGGCGCTGGCGAGCAGCTCGGTCACCTTGCCCCCCACCGTACCCCACTGCTGGAGCGGGATACCGGCGATGGGGCTGGCCAATAGCCCGGCAGCCAACTCCCGCAGTTGCGGCTGCTGGGAGCCGACGACAACGGCCTGCAACGCGGTGCAGAGAGAGCGCAGGGGGCCGTTGCCGGTCGCCAGAGTGGTGTGATCCTTGCCCAGTTGTTCGGCGGTGATGTTGTTCAACACGTCCGCCTTGGCAAAGCCACCCAGCGAGCTACCAAATGCAGCCTGCTTCATCAGACGCTGAAGATCCTCGGGGGAAACGGCGGTTTGCGCCTTCGGCGCAGCGGCACGCTTGTCCGTCCCCAGCAGGTTGCCGATCCACTCTTTCAGGGCCACGAACGGGCGGGCCAGCTGGGCCCCCAGTCGCGAGAGCAGCCCCTGTCCTTTTTGCGGTTCGCTGCGGCTGCCCAGCAGGATCGCATCTTGTCCGGTGGCGACCTGACGCGCCTCCAGCTGGCCCATCCGGCCAACCCCTGTGCTGGCATCACTGTGGTGAGCGACGGCCTGCAAGCCGCCGGTGTGTGTTTGAATCTGCATGATGATTGTCTTCTTGTGATGTTTCGCCGCCAGTCTAGGAGAGGCCATCAACAGGGACTATCGGGATTGGTCGCGATTTTTGTACTGAGCGCGGCGCGCTATCTCGCTGACCGGAAAGCTAAAAAAAGAGAGCCACCATTAACAGTGCCGCGGGCAGCGACATGCTCTAATGGCGCCATCACCAATCTGGAGCCATCAATGAACTCTCTTTATCACGCCGCCATCCACCAGCTGTTTCTCTCCCTCTCGCTGCCTGAGCCGCAGCAGGAGGAGAGCGTCACCAGCCTGCAGATCGGCGAGCTGACCTGCCATTTGACCGAACACCCTGCCAACTATCTGCTGATGTTTACCCGCCTCGACGCGGCCACCAGCGCCCAGGCTGCCGCCCAGAACCTGTTTAGTCAGGACCCGTGCAAGCCGGTGCTGGGGTTCGATGCCGAGAGCCTGACGCCGGTGTTGTGGAGTCGCCAGCCGTTGCAGCAGCTGGATCGCGCCCAGATCCACCACCAGCTGGAGCAGCTGGTGCACGCCGCAAGCGAGATCAACAAAGGCTGATTTCCCGCTAGATGCGGGTGCTGGTCGCGCGGCGGACCAGCTGCGGAGTTTCGCCGCTGATGCGGGCCACGTCGAGCTTGAGCTGGTCAACCCGCGCCGGGTCCTGCTCGCACAGATAGAGGAAGTAGTGGGGCTCGCCATCCCGGTTCTTTTGCACCGCCTCGAAGGTGACGTTCTGCTGGCGCGCCCAGCGCCGCCACTTCTCGACGTTATTCACCTGCTTGTAGACGCCGATCTTGAGCTTGGCCGGTCGCTCGCGGCGGGCGACCACCGGCTGCGGGATGGCAGTTTCCCGCGCTGGAAAGGCCAGATCCATTGAGTAAACCACCTCGGGCTGGTCAATATCGGCAACGCCAATCTCCACCAGCGGCTGCGCACCGCTGGCCACGAGCGGCGTTGCTGCAATATGGGAACGGGCAATAAAGACGAACGAGGCAACCAGCGCCAGACAGACACAGAACAGGGCGCCGACCAGCGTGTTGCGAGCGCGTGGCACGGATGGCAGCGCAACCGGTACCACCACGATCGGCGCTGCAGGCATCACGGTAGCGGCCAATCGGGATGGCGGGATGGACGGCTCGGCAGACACTGCGGGCTGCACGGTTGGCGCCGAGGTCTCTGCCGCAGACGGCGCATGCCCGCCCTCATCAGGCTGCGGTTGCGGGATCTGGCGCTCGGGGAGGGACAGCAGGGATTTGTTGGTCGGTTTCACGCTCTCGGTTCCAAATTTGGCAGCTGGCGCAGGGGGCCAGCTCGGGGCGGCGGTATTATCGGCGAGCCCCCTTGTACCGGAGCTTAAGGAGCGGTCGATTTTCGCGCGGCACAGCATGAAAAAGGGCTGACATCGCTGTCAGCCCTTTGGCTATCCGGCCCGCGCATGACTAGCGTGCGGGCTTGGTCATCTCCTGCAACAGCTGATCGATGTAGCCCACCACCTGCCCGGAGTTCTGTTCAATCTCGCGGTAGAGGGCCTCTGCCGCCTCATGCTTGTGCTGGTTTTTCAACTCGATGACCTGCTGGATCACCTGATGCAGTCTGGCGTGGGGAGTGGCAATCGCCTTGAAGGCCGGATGCGAACTGCAACAGGATGCCCCCTCGCTGAAGTACCAGCGGCCAAGGCGGCACTCCTTGTCACTGACCGCTTCACTGCGCGACAGCCCCTCCTGCCCATCCAGATAGGCGCGCACCCGGGTCTTCCAGCCCATGTGGGCGGCGCGGGCGCGGGTCAGCACCATCCTTACGTTGGAACCATCCTGGAACTGCCCGGCCAGATCCCCCAGCTTGTCCACCAGGGTCGCCACATGGGTGGCAATCTGGGCGGTATCCCGCGCCACCAGCGTGGTGGCCTGGGAGATCTCGTGGACGCTGACGATATTGCGGGTGATCTCGTCGCTCACCGAGGATTGCTCCTCGGAGGCAGCGGCGATCTGGGTGTTCATGTCGCGAATGCTGTTGACCGCCCCCTTGATCCGGCTGAGGGCGTCCCCCGCCTGATTGGCCCGCTCCACCGACTCCCCCGCCCGCGAGACGCTGTGCTCGATCATGGTCACAGTAGTGCCCACCGCCCGTTGCAACTGCTCGATGGTGCCGCGGATCTCGGCGGTGGAGTGCTGGGTGCGGCCCGCCAGCGAGCGCACCTCGTCGGCCACCACCGCAAAACCGCGCCCCTGCTCACCGGCCCGGGCCGCCTCAATGGCGGCGTTGAGGGCCAGCAGGTTGGTCTGCTCGGCGATGGACTGGATCACCGCCAGCACCGAACCAATCTGCTCGCTGGCCCTGGCGACCTCTTTCACCGTGTCGCCCGCGCTGGCGATCTCCGCGGCCAGCTGCTCAATCATGCTGACGCTCTGCTGCACCACCTCATCGCCGGTGACCGCCTGATTGTCTGCCTCGCTGGCCGCTTCGGCCGCTTGCACCGTGTTGTGTGCCACCTCATGCACCGTGCTGGTCATCTCGGTCATGGCGGTGGCGAGCTGGGTGGTCTGCTCCTGCTGGCGCGTCATGCTGCCAAGGTTGCCCGCCGCACTGCGCGATAGCCGCTCGCTCTCGCCAGCCAGATCGCCCAGGGTGGCGGTAAGCTGGCTGATAGTGTCGCGGATCTTGCCGACGAAGGCATTGAACGCCGTGCCGAGGCGGCGGATCTCCTCCGGCCCGGCCACCGGCAGCTTGCTGCCGAGATCGCCGGAACCATTGGCCAGCGCCTCCAGCGCCTTGACGCTGTCGAGCAGCGGGCGGTTAAGGCGGCCCAGCAGCCACACCAGCGCCACCGCAATCAGGGCGGTGCCGAGCAGCGCGATCATCACCATCTGCCAGCTCTGGCGCGCCAGCGCGGCGACGACCTCACTGTGATCCCGCGCCAGCTCGATCACCCCGACCGCCTTGCCGGAGAAGTCGCGCAGCGGCGCCGCCATCACCAGAAAATCGCTCCCCTGCTGCTTGATGGTGGCGAAGCGGCTTTCGCCCGCCAGCACCCCCTGATACCAGTCCGCCGACTCGCCGAGCATGGCGGTGCCGGTCAGCAGCACGGGTTTGCCCTGTTCAAACAGATAGATGGCCAGCCGACTGTTCTTGCCCAGCAGATCGGCAAACAGCGAGGCATCGAGGGCGCGGCCAAACTCCACCGAGCCGACCGGCTGACCGTTGAAGGTGACCGGCACCACGCCACGGATCCCGGTGCCGCCCTGACCGGTCTCCAGCCCGCCGACCGGTTGATGGTTGCGGTTCACCTCGACCACCGCCAGCCGGGTGGTGGAGAGGTCGTCGCCATGGCTTGCGGGCTTGTGTACCCGATAAAGGGAGGTAGCCGGGGGAACGTGGAAGTGAAACTGCTGGATCCCCTGCGCCTTGAGGGCAGGCCAGAGCGGGTCGAACAGGCTGGCGAGGGCCTGCCAATCCTGATCGGCCACCGCCCTGGCCGCATCCGGCCGCTGGGCAATCAGGGTCGCCGCCAGCATGGTTTCATGGCTGGCATTGCGGATCACCGATTCGATATTTTGCAGCTCTGTTTGCAGTGCGCCCTGTTCGGCCGTCACCGCCCGCTGGCGGTTTTCAAACAGGTTGAAGGTAAGCAGAACCACGGCGAGCAATACGATGCCGCTGATTGCCAGCAGCGTGATCTGGTGACCCAGCTTGCGAGGGGGGAACATAAGACACCATCCTTGATAGTCATATCCAACTTACAGGATGGAACGGATAAGGTGGGAGTCCATCAGAACTCGTTTGTTTGTTGATAATGATCAAACGATTGGCAGACAAAATGCGAGGTGGATCAAACGGATGGAATATTCGCCAACGAGGTTGAAATCGGGTCTACGGGTCACTGATTCAAGGTAAACCGCCCATAAACAAAAACCCCCTCGTGACAGAGGGGGTTTTTCGTTTTGGCAGCGGGTGCGGGATTAACGCAGCGGTTTGACCGAGCGACGGATAATCAGCTCGGGCTGAACCGTCATCGATTCCACTTCCAGCTCCTTGTTGCGGATCCGGCTGACCAGATGCTTCACCGCCAGCTGGCCCAGTTCGGCCTTCGGGTGACGGATGGTGGTCAGCGGCGGGCTGGAGAAGCGCGCCATCTCCACATCGTCGTAGCCGATGACGGAGATATCGTCCGGCACCTTGACTCCGGCTTCCCAAGCAGCGCAAATCGCGCCGATCGCCATGGGATCGTCGAAGGCAAAGACCGCGGTCGGACGAGGCTGCAGGGCCAAGATGCGCTGCATGGCATCGAAGCCACTCTGGCTCTCGTAATCCCCTTCAAAGATCTGGTCATCTTTGAGGGTCAGACCTTGCTCGCCCAGCGCATCACGTACCCCGTCCAGTCGCTGCTGGGTGGTCGGCTTGGAGAGCTGGCCCGTGATGCAGACGATGTCGCGGTGCCCCAGCTCCAGCAGATGGCGTACGGCCATGCGGGCGCCGATGCGGGCGTTGTCGTTGATGACGTTGGCGAAATCGCACTCCGTGCCCCAATCCAGTACCACCTGCGGTACGTTCTTGTGGATGCGCAGCATGTCGCGCAACGGGGTGTCGATATCGGTACCCAATACCAGCAGGCCATCCACCCGTTTTTCCATCAGCATTCTTAAGTAATGCTGTTGGCGAGGCGGCTGGTTTTCGGTGTTGCAGAGGATCAGGCTGTAGCCCTGTTCGAAGCAGTACGCTTCAACCCCTTGCACCACTTCTGCGAAGAAGGGGTTTACGCTGGTGGTGACCAGCATGCCAATGGTCTTGGTCGAATTTATTTTAAGACTGCGCGCTACCGAGTTGGGCGCGTAGTTGAGTTCTGCCACCGCCTCAATCACTTTCTGGGTCGCGTCTTCGCTGACCCGCCGAGTGTGGTTGAGCACATGTGAGACGGTGGAGATGGATACGCCTGCGCGCGAGGCGACATCCTTGATAGTGGCCATCTCTGTCTCCTGACTGTCAAAGGCGGAACATTAGCAGATTTCCCGAATAAAGGCTTGGTTTTAACGAGCTCTGCCACGGAATTGTCAATGCTGGCTAATCTAGGCGCTCATTTCTGTTTGCGCAAACAGGTTGTGGTCAAAATGGGAGCGCTGTCAGAGTAAAATATCGCCAGATTAATCCTCTGGCGTTTGTCAGAATCGCCTGTCGTTACCAAGATGTTAAGTCAACAAATCGATATTAAGCTCTATTCTGCAGAAAATAACAGGTCATTTGTTTCAAAATAAGCCCATTAAACCCCCTCTGGTTAGTATCTTTAACAGCTTGTTATTGCCCCGTGAGGAATGATAGAACCATACCTATAGCCGGATGCACGGGATGTAGATCCGGAATGACACACGGAAATGAAACAATCCACTGATTAAGGGACGAATCAATGCATAAGTTGAGCAAAATAACAGTAAGCGCAGCGGTTTCTTTGGCTCTGTTTGGATCGATCTCCATCGCCCACGCGGCAGACACCATCAAGATCGGTATCGCGGGCCCGGTCACTGGCCCGGTCGCCCAGTACGGGGACATGCAGTTCACCGGCGGCAAGATGGCGGTCGAGCAGATCAACAAGGCAGGCGGCATCAACGGCAAGCAGATCGAAGCGGTCGTCTATGACGATGCCTGCGATCCCAAACAAGCCGTAGCAGTCGCCAACAAGGTGGTGAATGACGGCGTCAAGTTCGTGGTCGGCCACCTCTGCTCCGACAATACCCTGCCCGCCTCCGATATCTATGAAGACGAGGGGATCCTGATGATTACCCCCGCCTCCACCAACCCCAAGATCACCGAGCGCGGTTACCAGCTGACCCTGCGCACCATCGGTCTGGATAGCGATCAGGGCCCGACTGCCGCCAAATACATCATCGAGCAGGTCAAACCCCAGCGCGTGGCCGTTATCCACGACAAGAAACAGTACGGTGAAGGGATCGCCTCCAGCGTGAAAGCAGCGCTCGACAAGGCTGGCGTGAAAGTGGTGGCCTTTGAGGGGATCACCGCCGGTGACAAGGACTTCTCCGCGCTGATCGCCAAGCTGCAGAAAGAGAACGTCGATTTCGTCTACTACGGCGGCTACCACCCGGAGCTGGGTCTGATCCTGCGTCAGGCTGGCGAGAAGGGGCTGAAAGCCAAGTTCATGGGCCCGGAAGGGGTGGGTAACAAGGATATCTCCGCCATCGGCGGCCCAGCTTCCGAAGGCCTGCTGGTGACCCTGCCGAACAAATATGATCTGGTGCCGGCCAACGCCCCGCTGGTTGCGGCGTTCAAGGCCAAGGGTCAGGACTCCTCCGGCCCGTTCGTCTGGACCACCTATGCCGCGGTGCAAACCCTGGCAGCCGGTATCGCCAAAGCGGGTGAAGATGACCCGGCCGCAGTGGCCGCCGCCATCAAGGCCACCCCGGTCGAAACCGTGATGGGCCCCCTGAGCTGGGCACCGAACGGTGACCTGAAAGGCTTCGAGTTCGGTGTATTCCAGTGGCACGCAGACGGTACCTCCAGCCAACTCAAATAATCTGCCGATTGGGGGGTGAGTACGCTCACCCCCTCCTCTCTTTGCGGGCAAGTACAGGGAACGCAGTATGTCCGAACACCTCCTCTATCTGGTTCAGCAACTGCTGAACGGATTAACCATAGGCAGCACCTATGCGTTGATCGCCATCGGCTACACCATGGTCTATGGCATCATCGGCATGATCAACTTCGCCCACGGCGAGGTTTACATGATCGGCTCCTATGTCGCTTTTATGGTGATGGCAGGGCTCATGATGATGGGCATCGACAGCACCGTTTTGCTGCTGGGCGGCGCCTTTCTGGTCAGCATCGTCATCACCGGCACCTATGGCTGGACCATAGAGCGGGTCGCCTACCGACCGCTGCGCGGCGGTAACCGGCTGATCCCCCTCATCTCCGCCATCGGCATGTCGATCTTCTTGCAGAACATGATGCGGATGGCCCAGGGCTCGCGCGATATCGCCATGCCCACCCTTATCTCCGGTGGCTGGACCCTGGGGGGTGAGGATGGTTTTCAGGCCAGCCTCTCCTACATGCAGCTGATCATCTTCGTGGTGACCTTTGTCACCATGCTGGCGCTGACCCAGTTCATCAACCGCTCCCGCATGGGCCGCGCCTGCCGCGCCTGTTCGGAAGATATCAAGATGGCCAACCTGCTGGGGATCGACACCCACGTGGTCATCTCCATCACCTTCGTGCTGGGGGCTGCGCTGGCCGCCGTCGCCGGGGTGCTGCTCGGCATGTATTACGGCGTCATCAACCCCTACCTCGGCTTTATGGCCGGTCTGAAGGCCTTCACCGCCGCCGTGCTGGGCGGTATCGGCAGCATTCCGGGCGCCGTACTGGGCGGCCTGCTGCTCGGCGTGGTTGAAGCGCTCACCGCCGGTTATCTCAGCACCGAGTACAAGGATGTGATGGCGTTTGCCCTGCTCATCTTTGTGCTGCTGTTCATGCCCACTGGCATTCTGGGTCGTCCGGAAGTGGAGAAAGTGTGATGAGAAATCAATTTATCCACGCCTGTATCGCCAGCCTGGTGCTGCTGGTGCTCTCCTTCTGGCTGCTCGGCTTCAAGCTGGAGACCGAAGGCTCCCGTCTGCTGGTGGTGAGCCGCCTCGATGTGTCGCTGGCCTGGCTGATGGGGGGCGCCACCCTCGTATTCTGGTTCCAGATGCTGCGCGGCCAGATTGCCAAGCTGTTTCAGGCCTCTATCAGCGGCTTCTCGGTCGGCTTCACTAAGCTGGTGCTGCCGAGCCCGGAAGAGGCGCCCAAGCTCTATAACCTCACCGCCGTGCTGGTGCTGCTGTTTGCGGTGCTCTGGCCCTTTATGGCCTCGCGCGGTGCCATCGATCTGGCGACCCTCACCCTGATTTACATCATGCTGGGGCTGGGGCTGAACGTGGTGGTCGGCCTCGCCGGTCTGCTCGATCTCGGCTATGTCGGTTTCTATGCGGTCGGTGCCTACAGCTATGCCTTGCTCAACACCTATTTCGGCCTGAGCTTCTGGGAGTGCCTGCCCATCGCAGGGCTGATGGCAGCTACCTTTGGCTTCCTGCTCGGGTTCCCGGTATTGCGGCTGCGGGGGGACTATCTGGCCATCGTCACTCTGGGTTTTGGCGAGATCATCCGCATCCTGCTTAACAACATGACCACCCTGACCGGCGGCCCGAACGGGATCTCCGGCATCCCCAAACCGACGCTCGCTGGTCTGGAATTCAACCGCACCGTCAAGGATGGCGGCTTTGATACCTTCCACAACTTCTTCGGCATTACCTACAACGCCAACCACAAGGTGATCTTCCTCTACCTGATGGCACTGGTGCTGGTGGTGGCGACCCTGTTCGTCATCAACCGCCTGCTACGGATGCCGCTGGGTCGCGCCTGGGAAGCGCTGCGGGAAGACGAGATCGCCTGCAAATCGCTGGGGCTCAACCCCACCATCATCAAGCTGACCGCCTTCACCATCGGCGCTACCTTTGCCGGTTTCGCAGGCAGCTTCTTTGCCTCGCGGCAGGGCTTTATCAGCCCGGAATCCTTCGTCTTTATCGAGTCGGCCATAGTGCTTGCCATCGTCGTGCTGGGTGGCATGGGCTCCCAGATCGGGGTGGTGCTGGCCGCCATCGTGATGACGGTGCTGCCGGAGCTGGCCCGCGAGTTCAACGAGTACCGCATGCTGATGTTCGGCCTCTTGATGGTGTTCATGATGATCTGGCGGCCACAAGGATTGCTGCCGATGACCCGTCCGCATCTGGAGTTGAAGAAATGAGTACTCATCAGAAGTTATTAGAAGTCTCTGATCTGTCGATGCGATTCGGGGGCCTGCTGGCAGTCAACGGGGTAAAACTGGATATCGACAAGGGCGAGGTGATCTCCATCATCGGCCCCAACGGTGCAGGCAAGACCACCATCTTCAACTGCCTGACCGGCTTCTACTGCCCGAGCGGCGGCACCATCCGCTACAAGGGTGAGGAGATCCAGGGGCTGCCCGGCCACCTCATCGCCCGCAAGGGGATTGTGCGGACCTTCCAGCACGTGCGGCTGTTCAAGGAGATGACGGCGGTGGAGAACCTGCTGGTTGCCCAGCACCAGCACCTCAACACCAGCTTTATCGCCGGTCTGTTCAAGACCCCGGCCTTCCGCCGTGCCGAGCAGGAGGGGCTGGAGCAGGCCGCCTTCTGGCTGGATAAGGTGGGGCTCAAGGATCTCGCCAACCGCGCCGCCGGTAATCTGGCCTACGGTCAGCAGCGCCGCCTCGAGATCGCCCGCTGCATGGCGACCCGTCCCGAGCTGCTGATGCTGGATGAACCGGCCGCCGGTCTCAACCCGAAGGAGACCGACGAGCTGGATGAGCTGATCATGAGCCTGCGGGACGAGTTCGGGGTCTCGGTGCTGCTGATCGAACACGACATGAAGCTGGTGATGGGCATCTCCAACCGCATCTTCGTGGTCAGCCAGGGCACGCCGCTGGCCCACGGCAAGCCGGATGAGATCCGCAACAACCCGGCAGTGATCAAGGCCTATCTGGGCGAGTCGTAAGGAAAACAAGATGTTAGAACTTCGCAACGTATCGACCCACTACGGCAAAATTCAGGCGCTGCACGATGTCAGCGTCGAGGTGAAAGAGGGGGAAATCGTCACCCTGATCGGCGCCAACGGCGCGGGCAAGACCACCTTGCTGATGACCCTCTGCGGTGAGCCCAAGCCCAGCAGCGGCTCCATCTGGTTTGAGGGGGAACAGATCAGCTCCCTCACCACCGCCCGCATCATGCGCAAGGATATCGCCGTGGTGCCGGAGGGGCGCCGCATCTTCGCACGCCTGACGGTGGAGGAGAACCTGCTGATGGGCGCCTTCTTCGTTGACAAGGCCGAGCAGCACGGCCTGCTGGATCAGGTGTTCACCCTGTTCCCGCGCCTGCACGAACGGCTGGAACAGCGGGCGGGCACCATGTCCGGCGGCGAGCAGCAGATGCTGGCCATCGGCCGCGCCCTGATGAGCAAACCGCGCCTGCTGCTGCTGGATGAACCCTCGCTGGGGCTGGCCCCCATCGTCATCCAGCAGATCTTCGACACCATAGAGCAGCTGCGCCAGAAAGGGATGACCATCTTTCTGGTGGAGCAGAACGCCAACCAGGCGCTCAAACTGGCCGACCGCGGCTATGTGCTGGAGAACGGCCACGTGGTGCTGCAAGACACCGGTGCCGCCCTGCTTGCCAACCCGGCGGTGCGACAAGCCTATCTCGGCGGCTGATCGGCGTGTCTATCCTCACCCGTCACCACAAGGGAGCCACCGGCTCCCTTATCTTTTGTGGGGTTAGTTTGCGCCCAAGCTTGCGGTACACTGGCCCGTAATCAACCTATTCGCAGGACATCCAGATGGACCAGTTTGCCCATATCAATGCCCATGATGCCCACCAGAAACTGAGCGCGGGTGAAGCCCGTCTGGTGGATATTCGCGACCCGCAATCCTTTGAAGCGGCCCACGCGGTCGGCGCCTTCCACCTCACCAACGGCACGCTGGTGCGCTTTATGAACGAAGTGGATTTCGATACCCCGGTCATCGTGATGTGCTATCACGGCAACAGCAGTCAGGGCGCCGCCCAATACCTGCTGCAACAGGGTTATGACGAGGTCTACAGCATGGATGGTGGCTTCGAGGCGTGGCGCCGGGAGTTTCCCATCGAGGCAGGCGAGGCATGATCCAGCTGCTGGTGCTCGATAACGCCCGCATGGCGCAGGCGCTGGTGGACTATCTGGCGACGCTGGGCATCTCCTGCGAGCTGACCCAGTCCGAGCTGGGAGTCACCATCTGGCTGGCGGACGAGCCGCGCCTCGCTCAGGCCCAGCTGGAGGTGAAGCGCTTTCTGGCCGAGCCGGGCCACCCGCGCTACATGGAGGCCTCCTGGCAATCCGGCCGCGCCGATGCCCGCATCGACTACAGCAAGGGGATGACGGACCCCATCACCGACTTTCTCCATCAGGCGGGACCGCTGACGCTGGTGGTGATCATCGCCTGCCTCGCCATCTACGGCATCGATGCCATCGGCCTGCCGATCTACGATGAACTGGCGTTCCACCCGACGCTGGCCCAGTTCACCGACTGGCAGGCGTGGCGCTATTTCACCCCCGCCCTGATCCACTTCTCAGTGCTCCATCTGGTGTTCAACCTGCTCTGGTGGTGGTATCTGGGGGGCCAGATCGAGCAGCGCCTCGGCAGCGGCAAGCTGCTGATCCTGTTGCTGGTGGGTGCCGCCCTGCCCAATATCGCCGAGTTTTTCGCCAGCGGCCCGCTGTTTGGCGGACTCTCTGGCGTGGTCTATGCCCTGCTCGGCTACTGCTGGCTGCGCAGCAAGCTGCAACCGGCCTGCGGCCTCACCCTGCCGCCAGCGCTGATGGGCTTCATGCTGTTCTGGATGGTGCTCGGCTTCTTCGACATGCTCGGCACCAGCACCGCCAACATCGCCCACCTGACCGGCCTGCTGGTCGGCCTGCTGCAAGGCTGGCTGGATCGCAACCACCAGCCAGCCTGACTTTTCAGCTATCGCAGAAACAACAACGCCGCCCCGAAGGGCGGCGTTTTTTTACACGACAGGCAGTTACTGCTTGATCAGGGTGTCGTCAGTTACCTTGACCGCCGCACCGCCACTCATAAAGAAGCTGGCGAACTGGGTCTGGATCTCGGTGGTGACCGCGCCAACCTGATCGAAGTTCTCGTCAGGGGCCAGTAGCGAGCTATGGCCCCCTTTCAGGAAGCGTGCAGCATGGTGACCCGCCGGGAGCACACCGGAACCCTTCAGCTCTTGCAAACCCAGCACCCGGAACAGTGGCTCGGTACCACCCAGCGGCGCGGAGGCGATGTTGTTGGGGATCACCTGATCCGGCAAGCTGAGCGCACCATCGCCAACAATTTCGGTGGCGAACAGCGGGAAGCTCTTGGCGACGCCACTGCCCAGATTGATCGGGTCGGCAGAGTCCAGCACTGACTGGGCGGCAAAGGTATAGCTCTGCAAGGTGCTCGCAGCCCCCGCCTGAGTGGCCGCATCCAGACTGGGCAGGAACTCGTTGACGAAGCAAGTGGCGGCAGCCGTTCTGCAATTCGGTGCATAGGCGGTAAAGCCCGCTTTCAGCTCCGGACTGCCCGAGGTGAGCACGCTCATCTTGATGGTCGGCCCGAAGCTCGGCGAGTTGAGCAGCAACGGCGCTATGCCGCCACCCGGCATCGCCAGACCGCCGGTATCGAACTTGAACAGGGCATCAGCCAGGGCACTGCCAGTGGTCTGGTTGGCGACCGCCAGCAGATTGGCTCCGGCAATTGCCCCCAGCGAGTGGCCGAGGAAATGTACCTTCAGACCGGCGCCGCCCAGCTGGCCACCTATCCCCTTGGCATTGGCCAGACCGACGGCCAGTCGCAGTCCCAGCAGATCGGCCACACTCTGTTTCAGGTTGTCCCGCGCCACCGTCAGATAGCCCAGATTCAGGTAGGGAGTCGGGTTCTCGGAGGTGGTGACGGTATCCGTGCTGCCACTCAGGGCATAACCACGCTCACCGTGCAGCGGATGATCGATAACAACCACAGCGACGCTCTTGCTGGCAGTCGCGCCAGCGCCGATTTGGCCCAGTGCCAGCGCATAGGCGTTCTCCTTGATGGAGGTGACCCCGTGCTGATAGATGATCACATCGGTGACATTGGCCAGTGGCCCGGCGGCAAAGATCCGCAACGGCACGGATTGCACTTCGGTCAGGGTCGGCAGCGGGTTGAAACGGCCGATATTGCGCTCGGCATCCAGCGGTTTGCCACCGGAGGTAAGGGTCACCCCGATCAGCTTGCTCGCCTCGGTCAGCAGTTCACTCTGACGGCTCGGGTCGGCAATCAGCTCACCCAGCAGTGCCGGGTCCCCCCCCGCCCCGACCAGTCCGCCGATCACCTCGGTATCGCCCGCTTTCAGCGCGTTGGCGATGGCATAGAGGCTGGGAATGGCACCATGCCAGGATTGGGTCTTGGCCTTGTCCCAGGAGCCAGCCAGCGCGGGTGTAGAGAGGAAGTAAGGGAGCTTGACGGTGCCGGTATACACCTTGGTCACCGCTGCAACTCCGTTTAGGGTGGCATTAGCCGCCACAGCGGCAGCAATCGCATCACGATCTTTCTGCGGCAGGAATGGCTCAGCAGCCAGCTGGGTCAGAAAATCCACGCCGCCATTAAGACCGCTGATGGTATAGGTTGCCGGCAGGCTGGTGTTGCCCCTGGCATCCTGTTTCCACAGCGACGCGGCGTCAAGGCTCGGGCTCTTCAACACGGAAGCGGCGGCACTCTTCACCGCCAGCAGCACATCGGCACCGGACTGGGTGGCAAACCAGTCGGAGAAGATCACCCGATCGCTGGTGATCCCGGTGGCCGCCTTGAACAGACCTTCCTGCAGCGAGATCAGGCCGTTGATGGTCTGCTCCTGCGTGGTTGCGCCAGCAGCCGATTTGAAGTTGCTGTAATCACCCCCCGCTTTGAGCGGTGTGCCGCGACTGTCCTTGAGGGAATCGGTCGCCACAATCATGTAGTAAGAAGAGGGATTAAGCGGCTTGAGTGGAACCAGATTGAGTTTGCCGCCGCCATCGCTCACCACAAAATCGGTGCCATAGGTCAGAGGCTTGTTGTTCTTCACCCCGACAGGTCGCTGAGTCACCGGATCCAGCACCAGCTCCAGCAGATAGAGGGGCGCAACGGCAGAGGCATACTCGCTGGCCGCAGGTGCTGGCACAGATACACCGGTCACGGTCGCCGGTACCAGCTGGACAGGTTGCGTTGTAGACCAGCCATCCAGGGTGGAGAGGGCAGACACCGGGTTCGACAGATCCGCACTCTCGGTCGAAAACTTCAGGGTGCCGTCACTGGCACGGGGGGCCAGCACGCTCGGGCGGATACCGCTGGCGCCACTCAGGGCGTAGTCGAGGGAGCTGGTGGTATCTCCCTTGTTGTCATCCCCACCACATCCGGCCAGCAGGGCGCTGAGCACAGCGGCATAAATTAGCTTCTTCTTCATTTTTTGTTCTCTTTATAGGTTGTTGTCCATCACAAGCCAACGAAGCATTCACCGCTTCGACCGCACAAAGTTAACATAAAACCAACAACCAACGAGACTCATGTTGGTCATCTTCTGCTCAGGTTTGTGGCGAGAATCAAGGTTTTACGTCAACAAGGGGGCGCAAGGGTAACAACAGCGGAGGATTAACCAGACCCGACCAGCCAGCAGCCATTGTCACGACTAAAAAGCCGCCGCGATCTCGGCAAAGTGAGGGAATTGTCGGTAGAATGTCCGCCAACGCTTAAGGAGGACATCATGATCGACCCGAAGAAACTGGAAGAGATCGCCAAGCAGGTGCACAACTCCCTGCCGCCCGGCATTCGCAGCATGGGTGAAGAGGCCGAGAAGAAGATGCGTCAGGTACTGCAAGCCCAGCTGGGCAAGCTGGATCTGGTCAGCCGCGAAGAGTTCGACGTGCAGACCAAGGTGCTGCTGCGTACCCGGGAAAAACTGGCCGCCCTCGAAAGCAAGCTGGCTCAGCTCGAGCAACAGCTCGGCGCCAAAGGCGAATAACAGAAACCCCAGCTCGGCTGGGGTTTTTGCTCTGGGCTGACTCTGTCAAAGCGATCACATCTGAAGCAGATACCAGGCTCGCTTGCCGCGCGCCTTGGCCTCGTACATGGCCCTGTCGGCCACCTCCAGCGCCTGCCGGAAGGTCAGTGCCTCCCCCTCCCATAACGCGATGCCGATGCTCAGTCCCACCCGTTGCGAGCAGCCGGGTTTGGGCACATAGCCGTGCATCCGGCTGATCAGCGCATCGGCCAGTTGCGCCAGCCTATGGTGCGAGACATCCCGGTGCAGATGCACCACAAACTCGTCGCCGCCGTAACGGCCGCATAGCGCCGAGCCCGGCATGATGAGGCGCAACCAGTCCGCCATCTGCTGCAGCACCTGATCACCGCAGGCATGGCCCAGCTGGTCATTGATCCCCTTGAAATCATCCAGGTCGATAAAGAGCAGCGCCCCCGCCCCTTGCGGTTTCTGCTGGGCGAACGCCTTGCCAAATCCCTGCCGGTTGAGCAGCCCGGTGAGGGCGTCGCTGTTGGCGCGATCGGCCAGCCGCTGTTCATAGGCCTTGCGCTGGGTGATATCGATATGGGCGCCCATGATCCGCAGCGGCTTGCCATCACTATCCCGATCGACGACACGGCCCCGATCCCACAGCCAGGTGATCTCGCCAGCCGGGCTAACGGTGCGGTATTCGGCCTCGTAGAAGGGGGTTTTGCCCTCAAGGTGGGCGAAATAGCTGCCTATGGCGTGCGCGCGATCATCGGGATGGAGTTTGGCGCTCCACTGCTCGAAATGGGGGGCCATGTCACCGACCTGAAAGTTCTGCAGATTGAAGACCCGCAGCTCACCGGTGGGGATGGTGCCCTGCCAGAGGCAGATGCCTGTGCCATCGAGGGCGGCGTTGAGCTTCTCCTGTAGCAGGCCGTTTTCATGCTTCAGCGCGGCGATTTCAGCCTGCAAACGGGCCACGTCACCACCATGAGAGCACGGGAACAGGGTCGCGCCCCGCTCCGCAGCGCCGCCCACCGCCTTGTCATCCGTTGCCGATATCCTGCCCTGTTCGCCCAACCCGACCTCTCCTTGCGCTATCACTACGGATATCCTTACCCTGCTTGCTGACAATCTTCACAAAGATGCCACTAGCCACGGCTGATTAGTAGCCATTCATGTCCAGAATGACGAAAAATCACGAGATAATGCGACTGTGAATGCGCCATTTGACGCCATTTTTATGGCCGCAGGCGAAAAAACAAAAGCCCCCGGCACAACCGGGGGCTCCATCATCCAAACGGGGATCCCGTCAGATAAATTCGTAGGCGTCACCGAAGATGCGCTCCGGCTCGGCGCCGAGGATCTTGAACTCCTCCCGCGCGGCACCGGCCATCTCGAAGCGACCGGCGACATAGATGTCGTAATCGTGGAGGCTGACGAAGTCATCCATGATCGCCTTGTGTACCAGCCCGCTCTTGCCGGTCCAGTCAGCGTCCGGCTCCTGCACCACAGGGATAAAGGTGAGCGGCGCGTAGTCACGCTCCCACTGCTGCATCTGCTCCAGCTCGTAGAGCCAGTGAGCCTGACGCACGCCCCAGTAGAAGAACACCGGGCGCTTGCTGCCAGTGTCGATCAGATACTCCAGAATGGAGCGGGCGTAAGAGAAGCCGGTGCCGCCCGCCATCAGGATCAGCGGACGGGGGGATTCATCGCGCAGGAACGCCTTGCCAGCCGGCAATTCGACCTCGATCTCGCCCTGCTCGCGCATGCGGGCCAACACCTGACCGGCGTAGGCATTTTCGGGAGTGGCACCAATTTGCAGCTCCAGCACGCCCGGGCGGGTCGGCGAGTTGGCGATGGAGAAGGGGCGCTTGTCCGAATCGCTCATCACCACCAGCAGATACTGGCCCGGCTTGAAGCTGATCGCTTGCTGCGGCGCCAGGGCCACATGCCAGATGGTGTCGACATATTCGCGCAGTTCCTCTACGCGGCATTTGATACGTTGCATTCTTGTCCTTGTGGCGGGCTCGCTCGGCCCGCTTCGCTCATTGTTTCACTATGGAGTGACGACCAGCAGCCCTGGCCCCGTCAGTCGAGAATACTCAAATAACTGCGGATCGCATCACTTTTTGCAGCAAATGCAACAAAGCAGCCATGTTTGCCTCAGTCGAGGATCTTCAGCTCATCCCAGATGGCATCGACCTTCTGTTTCACCGCCTCGTCCTGCACGATGGGCTGACCCCACTCCCGATTGGTCTCGCCCGGCCACTTGTTGGTGGCATCCAGCCCCATCTTGGAGCCGAGACCGGAGACCGGCGAGGCGAAGTCCAGATAGTCGATCGGCGTGTGCTCGATCAGGGTGGTGTCCCGTGCCGGGTCCATCCGGGTGGTGATGGCCCAGATCACATCCTTCCAGTCGCGGGCGTTGATGTCGTCATCGCACACCACCACAAACTTGGTGTACATGAACTGGCGCAGGAAGGACCAGACCCCCAGCATCACCCGCTTGGCATGGCCCGGGTAACGTTTCTTGATGGTGACCACCGCCATCCGGTAGGAGCACCCCTCCGGCGGCAGATAGAAGTCCACAATCTCGGGGAACTGCTTCTGCAGCAGCGGCACGAACACCTCGTTCAGCGCCAGCCCCAATACCGCCGGTTCATCGGGCGGACGGCCGGTGTAGGTGCTGTGATAGATGGCATCGCGCCGCTTGGTGATGTGGGTGATGGTGAAGACCGGGAACTCGTCCACCTCGTTGTAGTAACCGGTGTGATCGCCGTAGGGCCCTTCCGGCGCAAGCTCACCCGGCTCCAGATAGCCTTCCAGCACGATCTCGGCGCTGGCGGGCACCTCCAGATCGCAACTGATGGCCTTGATCACCTCGGTACGGCTGCCGCGCAGCAGACCGGCAAAGGCGTATTCGGAGAGGGTATCCGGCACCGGCGTCACCGCGCCGAGAATGGTCGCCGGATCGGCGCCGAGCGCCACCACCACCGGGAAACGCTCACCCGGATGGGCCTCCTGCCACTCGCGAAAATCGATGGCACCGCCGCGGTGATCGAGCCAGCGCATGATCAGCTTGTTTTTGGCGATCTTCTGCTGACGGTAGATACCGAGGTTCTGCCGCTTCTTGTAAGGGCCGCGGGTGATGGTGAGACCCCAGGTGACCAGCGGCGCCACATCGCCGGGCCAGCAGTGCTGGATCGGGATCTGGTCGAGATCGACCGCATCCCCCTCCTGCACCACCTGCTGGCAGGGGGCGGAAGAGAGGCGCTTGGTCGGCATGTTGAGCACCTGTTTGAAGATCGGCAGCTTCTCCATCAGCTCCTTGAATCCCTTGGGCGGCTCGGGCTCCTTCAGATAGGAGAGCCAGACCCCGACCTGACGCAGGGCACCCACATCGGGCTGACCCATGCCCATGGCAACCCGATCCGGCGTACCGAACAGGTTGGTCAGCACAGGCATGGTGTAGCCTTTGGGATTTTCGAACAGCAGAGCCGGACCGCCCGCACGCAGGGTGCGATCGCTGATCTCGGTCATCTCCAGATAGGGATCTATCTCGCGGGTGATGCGCTTGAGTTGTCCGTTTTGTTCCAGCTGCGCGATGAAATCACGCAAATCCTTGTATTTCATGCAAGTTCCCAACCGGGTTCAGGAGGTCAGGCATTATAACCCTGGCCGTCCATCGGGTGTACCCGAATCGGGCAGCAGGCTCGGAGCAATGGGGGGCGTGTCACGCTGGCCGAGCCGTCTGGCCAGCGCGGAGAGCAGCTGGGGCTCGTCCACCTCCATCAATAGACCGGCCACCAGTGCGCCGTATTGGCGGTTGGAGAGTTCGGCCAGCAGGTATTTCTGGGCCTGCGGCGGCAAGGGCGAGAGCGCACTGAGCTGGCGCAAGGCCGATGCTTTCAATCCGGGATTGTCACTGGCGGCGATCAGCAGGTCGCTGGCAACATTGCCCTGATGGAAACGGTTGATGGTGAGCAACGCCGTGAGTGCATCCTGATCCACCGGCCGGTGCCACAAGCGGGCATACAGCGCAGGCTCACCGGTACCTTGCAACAGATACAGCAGCAGGCGGTTGTCGGGCAGATAGATATTCTGCGCCGCCAGTTGGCGCGCTTCACGTACCCAGACCGACTGCGGCTGGGTGTCGAGGGCCCGCAACAGGGCTTGCTGCTGCTGGGCAAGCGCGGGATTGCCACGGTAATAGATGCTCTTGAAGCGGAAACTGCCGAGCTCCAGCTGGCGGCGATAGCTGGCTTGCAGCGCCTGCACCTGCCACTCCCCCAGCAACTGCCGGGCGCGCGCGGCAAAATCGTAGACCGGCTGCTGCACCAGAAAACCGTCGACCTGCTGCTCCACCAGCCACTTCGGGGCCTTGCCAGCCTGAGCCTCGACCCACTGTTGCAACGCGGGGGAGGCCGGTTCGGCCGCCGGAATATCGCGCAGTAGTTGCAGCAGCAGGAACTCCCGCTGCTCGCGGCTGAGGGTCGCCAGCAGAGAGTCGATGGCGGCAAATTGCCCCTGTTGCAGACGGCTCGCCAGATAGCGCTGGTGCGTCTGCAGCGTCTCGGCGGTCACCGCAACCGGTGCAGCCTGCGCATAGGCCGGAATTGCGCTCAGCAACCCCAGCAACAACCAGAAAACAGGCTTCATGACGTCTCCATCCTTGTGACATCGGGATCTCATACTACTAGGGCGACCGGAAAACAGATAAACAAAAACCGCGACCAGGGCCGCGGTTTCGTCATTTTGTGACCGGACTTACTTCTGCTGACGCCGCATGGAGTCAAAGAATTCGTCGTTGGTTTTGGTCGCTGCCAGCTTGTCGATCAGGAACTCGATGCTGTCGATCTCGCCCATCGGGTGAATGATCTTGCGCAGAATCCACATCTTCTGCAGCTCGTCAGGCGCGGTCAGCAGCTCTTCCTTACGGGTGCCGGAGCGGGTGATGTCAATAGCCGGATAGACGCGCTTCTCGGCAATCTTGCGCGAGAGGTGCAGTTCCATGTTGCCGGTACCCTTGAACTCTTCGTAGATCACCTCGTCCATCTTGGAACCGGTATCGACCAGCGCGGTGGCGATGATGGTCAGGCTGCCACCCTCCTCCACGTTACGCGCGGCGCCGAAGAAGCGCTTGGGACGGTGCAGGGCGTTGGCGTCCACACCACCGGTCAGGACCTTGCCGGATGACGGGATGACGGTGTTGTAGGCACGGGCCAGACGGGTGATGGAGTCCAGCAGGATCACCACGTCTTTCTTGTGCTCGACCAAGCGCTTGGCCTTCTCGATCACCATTTCGGCAACCTGAACGTGACGGGAGGCAGGTTCGTCGAAGGTGGAAGCGATCACTTCACCCTTCACCATGCGCTGCATTTCGGTCACTTCTTCCGGACGCTCGTCGATCAGCAGAACGATCAGTTCACAGTCCGGGTGGTTGTAGGCGATGCTCTGGGCGATGTTCTGCAGCAGCATGGTCTTACCGGCCTTGGGCGGCGCCACGATCAGGCCACGCTGGCCTTTACCGATGGGGGAAGCCAGGTCCAGTACACGAGCGGTGATATCTTCGGTAGAACCGTTACCCCGTTCCATACGCAGACGTTCGTTGGCATGCAGGGGGGTAAGGTTTTCAAACAGGATCTTGTTGCGGGAGTTTTCCGGACGGTCGTAGTTGACCTCGTTGACCTTGAGCAGCGCGAAGTAACGTTCGCCCTCTTTCGGTGGCCGGATCTTGCCGGAGATGGTATCGCCGGTACGCAGGTTGAAGCGGCGGATCTGGCTCGGGGAGACGTAGATATCGTCCGGGCCTGCCAGATAGGAGCCGTCTGCACTACGCAGGAAGCCGAAACCATCGGTCAGGATTTCCAGCACACCGTCGCCAAAGATATCTTCGCCACCCTTGGCGTGTGCCTTGAGGATTGCAAAAATAATATCTTTCTTGTGCGCCCGAGCCAGATTTTCCAACCCCATGGATTCGCCAAGCTTGACCAGCTCGGACACAGGAGTGTTCTTTAATTCAGTCAGATTCATAGTGGTGAAAGTCTGTAAGCAAGGATTGAATGAGGAGACAGTCTGCTGGATTGATGCTGATCGGATTTGATTGCCAGGCTGTAGTTAGCAAAGAGTCAGGCAAAAAGGTTAGCAAACGAGCGATAAATTAGCACCAATCGGGGTGAGCGTCTAGGTGATAAAACACAAGGAGCGCATTATTGCAATGCGCTCCTCTTTGATTATTACAGGTTGCCGTCCAGGAACTCTTTCAGCTGAGTCTTGGACAGTGCACCGACCTTGGTCGCTGCCACTTCGCCATTCTTGAACAGCAAGAGGGTCGGGATACCACGAATGCCGTACTTGGGCGGAGTATCAGAGTTATGGTCGATGTTCAGTTTGGCTACGGTCACGCGACCTTCGTACTCTTGGGCAACTTCTTCCAGGATCGGGGCAATCATCTTGCACGGACCACACCACTCGGCCCAGAAGTCGACCAGAACGGCGCCATCGGCTTTGATTACATCTGCCTCGAAGCTGGCATCGCTCAGCTGAACAATCTTGTCACTCATCTCCAACTCCAGTCAGTAATTAAGGCTTTATTGACATATCAACAAAGGCAATAGTTGCCCTATTTGAAATGATCCTGTTTATTATTGCAAGCCTAACCTGATAACCTACCGCCATGAGCAAAACACACTTAACGACCGACAAATTCGCCCAAATGGGCCTCGAACCCGAAGTTCTGGCTGGTCTGGAATCAAAGGGATTTCACTATTGCACGCCCATCCAGGCACTGTCTCTGCCACTGCTGGTAGAAGGTCATGACCTCGCCGGTCAGGCCCAGACCGGAACCGGCAAGACCATTGCCTTCCTGGCCGCGACATTCAACTATTTGCTGACTCACCCGCTGACCAAGCCCCGTCTGGTTAACCAACCCAGAGCCATCATCATGGCGCCCACCCGGGAACTGGCAGTACAGATCTATAACGATGCCGACAGCATCGCTGCTTCTACCGGCCTGAAACTCGGCCTCGCCTACGGTGGCGAAGGTTACGACAAGCAGCTGGCCGTGCTGGAGCAGGGCGTCGACATCCTGATCGGCACCACCGGCCGCATCATCGACTACTTCAAGTCCAAGGTGATCGACCTGAGCAACATTCAGGTCGTGGTACTGGACGAAGCGGATCGCATGTTCGATCTGGGCTTCATCAAGGACATCCGCTTCCTGTTCCGCCGCATGCCTGCCCCGACCGAGCGTCTGAGCATGCTGTTCTCCGCCACCCTCTCCCTGCGGGTGCAGGAGCTGGCCTACGAACACATGAACCACCCGGAACATGTGCAAGTCGAGCCGGAGCAGATGACCGGTGTGCGGATCAAGGAGGAGCTGTTCTACCCCTCCAATGAAGACAAGATGTTGCTGCTGCTCTCCCTGATGGAAGAGGAGTGGCCAGAAAAAGCCATCGTCTTCGCCAACACCAAGCATGTCTGCGAAGACGTGCATGCCTGGCTGGAGAACGACGGCCACCGCGTCGGTCTGCTGACCGGTGATGTGCCGCAGAAGAAGCGGATGAAGATCCTCGAGGATTTCACCAAGGGTGCGCTCGATATTCTGGTCGCCACCGACGTGGCCGCCCGTGGTCTGCACATCCCTGACGTGACCCACGTCTTCAACTATGACCTGCCCGACGATGCCGAAGACTATGTACACCGTATCGGTCGTACCGGTCGTGCCGGCAAGAGCGGTCACTCCATCAGCCTGGCCTGTGAAGACTATGCCTTCAACCTGCCGGCCATCGAGGAGTACATCCACCACGCCATTCCGGTCAGCAAGTACGACCGCGAAGCGCTGCTGGATGATGTGACCCCGCCGAAACGGGTGTTCCGCAACCGTCAGCCGGTGAACCGCAACATGCGGGATCGTCAGGGCGGTGGCAACAGCAACAACCGTCGTCGTCCGCCACGCAAGAGCTAAGGACAGGCCCAGTTGCACAACTCGCCTCTCTATGCCGCCATCGACCTCGGCTCCAACAGCTTTCATATGCTGGTGGTGCGCGAGGTCGCCGGTGCCCTGCGCACCGTCGCCAAGGTCAAGCGCAAGGTGCGCCTCGCCGCCGGGCTCGATCAGGAATTTCGTCTCAACCGCGCCGCCATGGAGCGGGGCTGGGACTGCCTGCGTCTGTTCTCCGAGCAGTTGCAGGACATTCCGGCCGACAATATCCGGGTCGTGGGCACCGCCACCTTGCGCCTTGCCACCAACGTCGATGAGTTCCTCAGCGAAGCGGAACGGGTGCTCAACCACAGCATCGAGATCATCTCGGGCGAGGAAGAGGCCAAGACCATCTACGAAGGGGTCTCCTGGACCTCTGCCGGGGAAGGCAACCGCCTGGTAATCGACATCGGCGGTGCCAGTACCGAACTGGTGATCGGCGAACATAGCGAAGCGAAACTGCTCAACAGCCTGCACATGGGCTGCGTCACCTGGCTCAACAATCACTTCGGTGATGGCGAGCTCTCCGAAGCGCGCTTCGCGCAGGCGATTGCCGCCGCCAAGGCGGTGCTGGAGAAGGTGGCGGAAGATTACCGCGCCCTCGGCTGGCGCACCTGCGTCGGCGCCTCCGGCACGGTACAGGCGCTGCAAGAGATCATGCTGGCGCAAGGAAAGAGCGAGCGGGTCACCCTGCCGAAGTTGCAGGAGCTGATGGGTCAGGCTATCGCCTGCGGCAAGCTGGACCGGCTGCAACTGGAAGGGCTGGCGGCCGAACGGCTGACCGTGTTCCCCTCCGGCCTCGCCATCCTGATCGCCATCTTCGAAACCCTGAATATCGAGAGCATGACCCTTGCGGGTGGCGCCCTGCGTGAAGGACTGATCTACGGTCTGCTGGGCAACAATCACGACTGTGATGCCCGGGATCGCACCGCCGACAGCCTGATCAGTCGCTATCAGCTGGATAAAGAGCACGCCGAGCGGGTACGCGATACCGCCGTCGAAGCGTTCAACCAGCTGCAACCGGCCTGGCGACTCTCCAAACGCTACGGTCGCCCAATCTTGCGTTATGCCGCGCTGCTGCACGAGATCGGCCTCTGTATCGAGTACAAGAAGGCGCCGCAACACGCCGCCTACATCATCGACAACATCGACATGCCGGGCTTTACCCCTGCGCAAAAGAAGCTGTTGTCGGCCCTGCTGTTCAACCAGCGGGACGAATTCAAGCTGGAACCGCTGGAGAAACAGGGTGCCGTCACCGCTCGTCAGGCGATCCGGCTGGCCCGTATCCTGCGCATCGCGCTGATCCTCTGCATGCGCCGCACCCAGGGCACAGTGCCCAGCTTCACCCTGCAGGCAGAAGAGGAGTCATTGACCCTGACCCTGCCCAAGGGCTGGATGGATGAACACTACCTGCGCGCCAGCGAGCTGCGGCTCGAGGTGGAACGCCAGCAGAAGATGGGCTGGCCGACCCGCGTACAGGAAGCCTGACTCAGCAACCTGGCTGTTTTGGAGCCGATCATGCCGGATTATCAACCCATCAGCTGCGATCTCTACGACTGGCTCGAAATTGCTGCCAGCTGGCAACTGCCGGTGACCCTCACCAGTCGCAATGGTCATCAGTGGGATGACAAGATCCGCACCATCGAAGCCAGCGAGGGAGTCGAGTATCTGTTGCTGCACAGTGGCGAGCGGCTCAGCCTGGCGGAGTTGGCGACTCTGCGCCTTAACTGGCAAGGGGAAGAGAAGCTGATCCGCTTCGCGCCTACCCGCTGAATCCGCTACGAAAAAGGAGGGCCAACATGACGTTGGCCCTCCTTTTTTGCATCCGCAGCTCACTCCGGCTGTTAACCCGCGGCCAGCGCCGCCATCACGTAGACATCGAAGCGGTTGCTCTTGGTCTCGATGGCCATACTGGGTTTGTGCTCGTTGAGCCAGCCCGCATAGTCCGGCCGCTTCACCACCACCCGCTTCTCAGCCATCTTGAGCGCAGCAGGCAGCAGGACATCCGCATCAAGATCCGGCCCTACCAGCGACTGGAACACCCGCATCTCCTTTTTCACCAGCGCCGACTTCTGCTTGTGAGGGAACATGGGGTCGAGGTAGATCACCTCGGGCCGCTCCGGTAGCGCCAGCAAATTGTCCACCGCCGGGCCTTGCAGCAGGTTCATCCGCTCGCTGACCCAGGAGCCAATCTCGGGATCTTGCGCCGCCCGCGTCAGCCCGTCTTGCAACAGAGCGGCCACCACGGGGCTGCGCTCGATCAGGGTCACCTTGCAACCGAGGGACGCGAGAACGAAGGCATCGCGCCCCAGACCGGCAGTGGCATCCACCACGGTCGGTGTGGCACCGGCCTTCAGCCCCACCGCCTTGGCGATGGACTGGCCGCGACCGCCGCCAAACTTGCGGCGATGCGCCACTGCCCCTTCCACGAAGTCCACATAAACGGCACCCAGCTTGGGTTCATCCAGCTTTCGCAGCTCCAGCCTCTCTTCAGTCAGTACCAGCGCAAACGGGGCAGGAAACTCCACGTCGGCAAGGCGTAAACGCAGGGCGTCGAGCTCGCCATCACGGGCGGGGACTTCACTGAAAACCTGAATATGGGGCATAGGTTGCAGACTCATGGCACGTACAGAAGCGGCCATGATAACAGAAGCGATGGATCAGCTCACGACAGTGAGGTTCATCCCCTGACGGTTGAGGGCGAGGTAATCGGTGAGGTCGTCATAGGCCAGCGGGCGGCTGAGCAGATAACCCTGGGTGAAAGCACACCCCTTCTGGCAGAGGAAGTTGAGCTGCTCGCGGGTCTCCACCCCTTCAATCACCACCTGCATACCGAGGTTGTGCACTATGTTGATGATGCCGTCGAGCAGCAGCCGATCCTGCTCGTTGAAAGGGATATGGCGCACGAAGGAGCGGTCGATCTTGACCAGATCGACCGGGAAGGTACGGAGATAATTGAGGGCCGAATAGCCGGTACCGAAATCGTCGATGGCCAGCTTGCAGCCCGCCTCGCGCAGGGCAGCGATCCGCACCCGGTGCTGATCGCTGCTCTCCATCAGCAGAGATTCGGTGATTTCGATGACAATGTCGGCAGGATCGAGCCCGAAGTGCTGGATCACCTTGAGCCACTCGCTCGCCTCGGGGTCGATGGTCTGAAACTCCATGGTGGAGCGGTTGATCGACATCTGAAGATCCGGGAAGCCGGACTGCTGCAACCTCGCCAGATCCCGGCACGACTGCCACAGCACCAGCGCCCCCAGCCCCTGAATCAGGCCAGCCTCTTCCGCCAGCGGAATGAATTCGGCAGGGGAGACCTGTCCCCATTGGGGGTGATACCAGCGCACCAGCGCCTCCAGCTTGGCCACCCGTCCGCTGCGGTTGTCCCAGATCGGCTGGTAGGCCATGGTCAGCTGCTCCAGCTTGATCGCTTCGGCCAAATCCTGCTGCATCTGGTGGCGCTGGCGCACCTCTTCCCGCATGGAGGAGCAGTAAGAGCCTATCAACCGCCCCTGCCGCTTGGCCGCAAACAGCGCCTGCTCGGCATTGCGCAGCAGCTCGTCGCTCTCGCTGCCATCGATCGGACAGAGGGTCATGCCGACGGTGGCCGTGACGTAAAGATGTTGATTCGCCAGCATAAACGGACGGGCAAAGCTGCCGATCACCTGCTTGGCAAACACCTCGGCCTGACGGCGGGTGACGATACCGGGCACCAAAAAGGCAAATTCGTCGCCGCCGATGCGGGCCACCAGATCTTCGGTGCGCACCCGGCTCACCAGCCGATCCGACACCTCTCGCAGCAGGGCATCACCAGCATGGTGATCCATGCTGTTGTTGACCGCCTTGAAGTTGTTGAGGTCGAGCACCATCAGCGCGAAGCGCTCGCCCCGCTCGCAGAAGCGGGTGAGGCAGCGGCCAAACAGCCAGCGGTTCGGCAGGCTGGTGAGGTTGTCGTAGTTGGCCTGGGTCGCGATCTTCTGCTCGGCCTGTTTGGTCTGGGAAAGATCGCTGAAAATGGCGATATATTGCTGAATCTTGCCGGCTTCGCGCAGGGTGCTGATCATCAGCTGCTGGGGATAGAGCTTGCCGTTCTTGCGCTTGTTCCACACCTCGCCACGCCATACCCCCACCCGCTCCAGCGCATGGTACATGTCGGCATAGAAGGTCTGATCATGCAGCCCGGACTTGAGCATGCTGGGCCGCTGGCCCCGCGCCTCGTCACCGCTATAACCGGTGATCTGCTCGAACGCCGGGTTGACCGAGACGATGCGGCTGTCGGCATCGCACACCAGAATAGCTTCGGAGAGGTTGTCGTAGACCCGGTGAGAGAGCTTGAGTTGCTCCGCATGACGCTTGAGAGGATCGATATTCTCCAGCAGCACCATCAGGTAGTCCGGCTGCTGCTGCTCATCGCGGATCAGGGTGACGGTTACCCGCCCCCACAGGATCTCGCCCCCCTTGCAGAAGTAGCGCTTCTCCTGGGTGAAGCTGCTGCGCTCGCCACGGTGGATCTGCTCGTAACATTCGAGACTGCGCTGCCAATCTTCGGGGTGATTGATGTCGGAGATGGAGCGATACAGCAGCTCGTCGAGGGAATAACCCAGCATCTTCTCGATGGCCGGATTGGCCCAGAGAATCCGGCCGGTGAGATCGAGCTTGCCGATCCCCACCGGCGCCTGAAACAGCATGCTCTGCAGCAGCTGGGGAGCATCGGGCACAGGTTGCGGCAATTGCCGTTGCAACATCAGTGCCAGTTCGCGCCCGGCCAGCGGCCCCAGCAACCTGAGCAGCCCCATCACCTTGCCCATATTGGCTTGCGGCTGGTGATAGAGCAGGCAGCAGACACCGATGGTCTCGCCATCCGCATCCTTGAGGGCAATCCCGGCGTAGGCCTGGGCTTGCCACGCCTCGGCGAGCGGCATCGCGGGGAACAGCTGCAGCAGACGATCGCTGAACCAGGCCTCTCCCTCCTGCCAGGTAATGGCATCAGGGGTGTCAGTCAGGGGCAGCGTCAGGGTATCGGGGTCAAGGGAGGAGGGGTAGGCAGCCTGCACCGTCAGATGGGAAGCATTTGATTCCCTGCTGGCGATCAGGACGACATCAGCCATCACAGCAGCGGCGATTTCACTCACAAAAGTATCGAAATATCCCTGGCCGCTCGAATGAGCCAGACTGGAGATGATTTGATAGACGGAATCGAGTGCTCGCCTCATGGCAAGTGGCTTTCTCTCCTTGAAGGTTAGAACACGACTCTACTGAAGAGCCGTGGGCAGTGCAAATATGCAATCAGCAAGATATTAAAAAGCCTTGAAAAAAGGGACCAAAAGGTCCCTTTTTGTCGTGAAAATCACGGTTTGATCCCACTATGCCGCAAAAAAGTATCTACTTGAAGCTCAGTGCGGTCCGGGGCCCTCAGCCTCAGGCGGCAATCCCGCTGTGTCTGAGCAGGGCATCCACCTTGGGCTCGCGACCACGGAAGGCACGGAACAGCTCCATCGGCTCCTTCGAGCCCCCCTTCTCCAGAATATTCTTCAGGAAGGATTGGCCGGTCGCCGGGTTGAAGATCCCCTCCTCCTCGAAGCGGGAGAAGGCATCGGCAGAGAGCACTTCGGCCCACTTGTAGCTGTAGTAGCCCGCCGCATAGCCGCCCGCGAAGATGTGGGAGAAGCTGTGCTGGAAACGATTAAACGCCGGTGGCGTCATCACGGCCACCTGACTGCGCACCTCATCCAGCAGCGCCGGAAGCTGCGCCGGATTGGCCGGGTCAAACTCCTGATGGAGACGGAAGTCGAACAGGGCGAACTCCAGCTGACGCAGCATCTGCATCGCCGCCTGGAAGTTGCGGGCAGTCAACATCTTCTCCAGCAGATCGGCAGGCAGCGGCTCGCCGGTCTCGTAATGGCCGGAGATAAAGGCCAGCGCCTCGGACTCCCAGCACCAGTTCTCGAGGAACTGGCTCGGCAGCTCCACCGCATCCCAGGCCACGCCGTTGATACCGGCGACACCAGCCACGTCGATGCGGGTCAGCATGTGATGAATGCCGTGGCCGAACTCGTGGAACAGGGTGACCACTTCGTTGTGGGTGAACAGGGCCGGTTTGCCATCCACCGGGCCGTTGAAGTTGCAGGTCAGGTAGGCCACCGGTTTTTGCAGCGAGCCATCCTGACGATAGCGACGACCCAGACAGACATCCATCCAGGCGCCGCCCTGCTTGTGTTCGCGGGCGTAGAGGTCGAGGTAGAAGCTGCCGCGCAGCTCGTCGTCGGCATCAAAGATATCGTAGAAGCGCACGTCAGGGTGCCAGGTGTCGATGCCGAGGCGCTCGCGCACCTTCATGCCAAACACCCGCTTCACCACTTCGAACAACCCCTTCACCACCTTGCTGGCGGGGAAATAGGGGCGCAGCTGCTCATCGGAGATGGAAAACTTGTGTTGCTTGAGCTTCTCGGCGTAGTAGGCGAGATCCCAGGCGGCCAGCTCGCTCTGACCGTGCTGCTCGGCGGCGAAGGCGCGGATCTCCTCCAGCTCTGCTTTGCCTTGCGGCAGGGATTTGGCCGCCAGATCGGTGAGGAAGCTCACCACCTGTTCGGTCTTGTCCGCCATCTTGGTGGCCAGGGAGAGCTCGGCATAGTTGGCAAAGCCCAGCAGCTGGGCCAGTTCGCGGCGCAGGGTGAGCAGCTCGCTCATGATGGCGGAGTTGTCCCACTTGCCCGCATTGGGGCCCTGATCGGAGGCGCGGGTGGTGAAGGCTTCATACATCTCGGCACGCAGTTCGCGGTTGTCCGAGTACATCATCACCGGCAGGTAGGAAGGGATATCCAGGGTGAACAGCCACCCCTCTTTGCCCCTGAGCTCGGCCATCTGACGGGCAGCGGCACGCACGCTGTCGGGCAGGCCGGCCAGTTCGGCTTCATCGGCCACCAGCTTGTGCCAGCCCTGGGTTGCATCCAGCACGTTGTTGCTGAAGCGGGAGGCCAGCTCGGAGAGGCGGGCCTGAATTTCGCCGTAACGCTGCTGCGCCTCGGCAGGCAGACCGATACCGGAGAGGCGGAAGTCACGCAGGGTATTCTGGATCTCCTTGCGCTGGGCGCCGCTCAGCAGCGGGAAATCATCGCTCTGGGAGAGGGCCAGATAGGCCTGATAGAGCCCTTCATGCTGACCGACATAGGTCTGGAATTCGGAGAGCAGCGGCAGGCAGGCGTCATGGGCCTCGCGCAGTGCTTCGCTGTTGAGTACGGAGTTGAGGTGGCTGACCGGTGACCAGATCCGTGACAGACGGTCATTTACCTCTTCCAGCGGGGCAATCAGGCTATCCCAGGTATGGGGTTCACGCTGGGCCAGCACATCGCTGATCTTCTGCTTGCAATCAGCAATCGCCTGAATCACGGCAGGCTGTACCTGCTCCGGCTTGATCTGGCTGAAAGGGGGCAGCGAATCCATTGTCAGCAAAGGGTTATTCATCCCGGTTACCTCTTGTTTGGTCTTGAACAGACCGCTTTAGCAGCTCTGTATGGCTTTCTAACATGTGGGCAACCCATGCAATAATCAAGCTGGAATCACACTCCCGCCCCCTTTTTGCCATTCGTCTCACAACCGGCACTCCGCCCGCCCCCTGCGCGTCAACTCATGACACAAGCCGCCGGGCCTGTGACCCATATTTGCCGCGCGACAAATCGGGAGTTCGCTCGCGCCGATTGCGATGGCCAAAGTCCTCACCAAGCCTGTGGCCATCAGCGTTGGCACCTTGTCGCGCATCTCGTTATTTAAGCAAACATCGTATGGAACACATTGAATTATTAAATTTTTCCAAAATGTGACATACAGAAGAGCACATTGATTAATTTATCTTCCCCCTCCTACCATATGTGGCTAATTTGGGGGCTGCTTGATTCTCTGTACCAGACAGAGGTCGGGTGAAAAAGGCAAGGTGGTTCGAAAGGCCACCACGCAAAGCCACCGGTCTAAGGGATTTTCCTATGACAGCGGGGCTGCCCCCGAAGCCCATCCCCTGATGGGCCTCCTTTTGCAATGTACGGAGCAATGATGAACAAGTTCAAACTCTCCCTGCTGGGCTGCCTGATCGGCGCCACCAGCCCCATGCTGCACGCAGCAACCGCTGGCCAGAGCATGGTCAACCCGCAATCCGGCGTAGTGGTCGGCTACTGGCACAACTGGTGCGGCGGCGCCGGTTATCAGGGCGGCACCGCCCCCTGCGTCAAACTCGATCAGGTCAACCCGCAATACAACGTGGTCGATGTCTCCTTCATGAAGGTCTATGGCAGCAATCCGATCCCGACCTTCAAGCTGGATACCGCCACCGGCATGAGCGAAAGCCAGTTCATCGAGCAAATCGCCGAGCTGAACCGCCAGGGCCGTGCCGTGCTGCTGGCACTGGGTGGTGCCGATGCGCACATCGAACTGCGTACCGGTCAGGAGCAGGCCTTCGCCGACGAGATCATCCGCCTGGTGGAGACCTATGGCTTCGACGGTCTGGATATCGATCTGGAGCAGGCTGCCGTTACCGCCGCCAACAACCAGACCGTGATCCCGGCCGCCCTGCGTCTGGTCAAGGATCACTACCGCGCCCAGGGGAAAAACTTCCTCATCACCATGGCGCCGGAATTCCCCTACCTGACCGCCAACGGCCTCTACACCCCCTATCTGCGGGCGCTGGAAGGCTACTACGACTGGATCAACCCGCAGTTCTACAACCAGGGTGGCGATGGCATCTGGATCGACGGTATCGGCTGGATTGCCCAGAACAACGATGCCCTGAAAGAAGAGTTCATCTACTACATCGCCGACTCGCTGATCAACGGCACCCGCGGCTACTACAAGATCCCCCATGACAAGCTGGTGTTCGGCATCCCGACCAACATCGATGCCGCTGCCACCGGTTACGTCAAGAATCCGCAGGATCTGTTCGATGCCTTCAACAAGCTGAAGAGTCAGGGTCAGCCCCTGCGCGGCGTGATGACCTGGTCCATCAACTGGGACATGGGTCGCAATGCCGCCGGTCAGTCCTACAACGAATCCTTCATCAAGAGCTACGGCCCCTTCATTCACGAGCAGGAGATCGCCCCGCCGATCGACAACGGCAAGCCGGTGTTCAGTGGCGTGAGCGATACCCGCATCAAGCAGGGCACCGCCTTTGATCCGCTGGCCGGTGTCACCGCCAACGACAAAGAAGATGGCGACCTGACTGGCCAGATCCAGGTTGAAGGCTCGGTAGACAACCAGCGCATCGGTCTCTACCCCCTCACCTACAAAGTGAGCGATCGCGACAACAACGTCACCGAACAGGTACGCAGCGTCGAGGTCTACAGCATGAAGCCGGTATTCAGCGGCGTCACCGACACCACGCTGGAGCTGGGCACCGCTTTCGATCCGATGACCGGTGTCAGCGCCCATGACGAAGAAGATGGCGATCTGACCGCCCAGATCAAGGTCAACGGCAGCGTCGACAGCAACAAGGTTGGTCGCTACACCCTCACCTATCAGGTGAGCGACAGCGCAGGCCAGCTGGTGACCCAGCAGCGCAACGTGACCGTCAAGGAACAGGGCGCCATCTGTGAAAACAGCTGGGATGCCAAGAAGGTCTACGTGGGCGGCGACATCGTCAGCCACAACGGCAAGAACTGGCTGGCAGGCTGGTGGACCCAGAATGAAGAGCCGGGCACCACCGGTGACTGGGGCGTCTGGAAAGTTCAGGGCGACAGCGATTGCGATGGTGGCAACAAACCGCCAGTGATCAACAGCAGCGACTTCACCGTCAGCGCCATGGGCTCCGACTACACCATCGTCAACGGTCAGGTCAGCATCCGTTTCAACGTGACGACCGCCAACCCGGTACAGATCACCGCGACCCTGGAGCAGAACGGCCGCAGCCACGGCACCACCAGCAGCAAGGTGAACGGCTCCAGCACCCTGGTATTGCAGGGCAGCAACGTCACCGATGGCAGCTACGACGTGGTGATCACCGGTCTGGCTGACGGCCAGAAGCCGGTGGTACAGCGCTTCCCGGTCACCCTGGCCGAAGAGAGCGGCAACGGCGGCAATGATGGCGACTACCCGGCCTACGCCCCCAATACCACCTACCAAGCGGGTGATCGAGTCAGCAACGCCGGTGGCAACTTCGAGTGCAAACCCTGGCCCTACAGCGGCTGGTGTGGTGGTTCTACCAGCCACTATGCACCGGGTACCGGCTCTGCCTGGAGCGATGCCTGGACCAAGCTGTAATCAGCAGGTCATAAGCAAGAGGGGGCCGTTGGCTCCCTCAGCCACTCGCATCAACCGCGATTGGCACAGCTCGGAGTTATGTCCGGGCTACATTCATAACGAAAGAGGGGAGCCATCGGCTCTAATGCCAGTCAGTTAAGCCTGACTGGCATTGTTTTTATTGGCTTTTTTCACACTATACCTCTGTGGCCTTGGCTTCAC
>NZ_MQSY01000079.1:0-70041 GCF_001921245.1 Aeromonas sp. YN13HZO-058
AAATCCGAAACCAAATCAACAGGTTTCGGATTTTTACACATCAGGAGGATCGGTCAATGGATCCTTAACTGATCGGCATTACCATCACGGGCCCCTTTTCGTTGCATGCCGAGCAACCGCATATCATCCCACCGACCAAGCCACTGATTTAAAACATATTAACCAGTCACATCACGGATCTTGGCGAGCCGTCACAGAACGGTGACGTGTAAAAAAACAGCAATTTAAGCGCTGGTCAGATCTCATGTCAAATGGCTCCACCTACTAAACTGGAGCATCACAAAAATGATAAAAATCAATAAATTGGTTCTGGCTGTTACCCTCACCCTCACTGCTACTCCCTTGCTGGCGGCTCACTGGGAGTGCGGCGAGCACGTGCGCTTCGGCCTCCCCTCTGAATCGGATCAGAAGCTCTGCCGTGAAGGGTATGCCGTCGGCTACAACTACGACTACAAGGTGGCGGACTGGGTCTCCTACCGGATAACCGCCCAGAGCGCACAGGGCACAGTGCCGCGCAAGGATGCCTTCGCCGAGGACAGAGAGATCCCGGTCGCCTATCGCGCCACCCTCTCCGACTACAAGGGCTCGGGCTACGACCGTGGCCATCAGGCCCCGGCGGGGGACATGAAATCGAACAAGAACACCATGAAAGAGAGCTTCCTGCTGAGCAACATGACGCCGCAGATCGGGGTACTCAACCAGAAGGCGTGGCGCGTGCTGGAGGACAAGGTGAACAAGTGGGCGGTCTCCCGCAAGAATGTGCAGGTGATCACCGGCCCCATTTTTACCGGCTCTGAAGAGTCTATCGGTCAGGGTGTGGCGATCCCGAGTGCCTACTACAAGATCGTGATGGACCCGGCCAAGCTGCAGGCCATCGCCTTTATCATGCCGCAGGAAGAGGTGCCCATCAGCCAGATCGCCGACTACCGGGTCTCGGTGCGTCAGGTGGAGGAGCAGACCCAGCTCAACTTCTTCAGCGATATGCCCGAAGAGCAGCAAGAGACGCTGGAAGCCCGCGTCTCCCCGATGTGGAACTGACTGCGAACACTCACCCGCAGATGGATTGACACCCCATCTGTCTTGAACCGCGATAGAGGGAGGGGCCTGCGCCCCTCGCAGCAGGGGGAATCACGCTCCCCCTGCCCTTTTCAGATGGCGGCTGACCCTTTGCGGCCACTTTTGCGGCCACTAGTGTGGCATCACCCGACGACCCGCCCCGACTCACAGTTTGCCGCGCCGTTAGCTGCTATATTGCCCCCTCTTTGGCACTAACAGACTGAATTGACGCACATTTGCCTCGTCGCATCGGCCCGCAAACCGCTGCGCCACAGCGCGATTCAGCCCGACAGAGGACCTTTTGATGAAACAGACCCTTCTTGCCCTCACCCTCGGCGGCCTGCTGGCGCTCTCGCCCCTCACCCTGCAGGCAGCCGAGAGTTCGATGCAGATGGAGCGCGACCTCAATACCCTGGTCAGCAAACGCCAGGCGGTGGACATGCTGCTCGACGAAGCGCTGCAGATCTACAAGTCGCCAGCCAAGATCTCCCATGCCGGTTTTACCGCCAAGATGCCGAGCAATATGGAGCTGGTGACCGAGCGGCTGCTGGCCGCCTACCAGCTTGAGCCCTACCGCACCGACCTGCTGATCTCGGCGGCCAACGCCCAGATCTACAACGGCAACCTGAGCCGCGCCATCACCTTGCTGGAGCAGGCACAGGCCGTCGCTCCCGATGATCTCGACATCAACAGCTATCTCGCCATCTGGCAGTTGGTGAAGGGCAACAAGGAGGCCTCCCGCAGCTATCTGGCGAAAGTGGCGGATCGCAACGGCGGCCGCGCCGCCGATCTGGAGGAGATCATCGCCCAGGTGCAGCGGATCACCGCCGCCCCGCTGCAGACCGAACTGACCGAGGATCAGGTCAAGGCCACCAGGGAAGGCAAGCGCGCCATCGTCACTCTGGGCTACGCCCTCAATCCCGACGGCAGCATGGACAAGATCCTGCTGGGCCGCCTGCAAACCACCCTGACGCAGGCCAAGGCCGACCCTGAGGCGCTGATCATCCTGACTGGCGGCGTGCCGCAGAACCGCCAGACCGAAGGCAAGCTGATGGCCGACTGGCTGGCCAATCACGGCATCGACCGCAGCCGCCTGATTGAAGAGAACTACGCCACCAGCACGGTGGATAACGCCCTCTACAGCGCTTATGCCCTCGCGCGCCACCAGATTGACTATGCGGTGCTGGTGAGCTCCGCCAGCCATGTGCGCCGGGGCCAGACGGTGCTGGAAATCGCCTGCGACCAGATTGGCCCGGCCAATATCAAGGTGGCAAGCGTCAGCTACCCCGACAAGCCGCTTGAGGAGCTGGCCACCCCGAGCGAGAGCGAGCTGCTCGGCATCTACCGCGATGCCCTGCGCACCTACGGCATGTGGAGCTACCGCTCCGCCCCGCTGATTGAGCGTTGATCGGCCATCAACACGAAAAAGAGAGGGAGGCATGATGCCTCCCTCTCTTTTAATTGGCCGATTATTGGCCGAGCAGAGCCCGTTAACTGACGATAAAGCCCTGCGAGGGGGCCGCTTTGGGATCGTCACCGAAGCGGTTCGGCCCCTGCTGGCCGTTGCAGACCATAAAGTAGATGAGCACCAGGGTGCCGATAATGGGGATAAGCCCGAGCAGCAGCCACCAAGCGCTGCGGTCGGTGTCGTGCAGGCGACGGGCCGCCACCGCCAGCGATGGCAGCAACACCGCCAGCGAATAGATCGAGCTTATCAGCTCCTTGTCGCCGCCAATCAGCTTGTCCACCATGCCGAGCAGCAGCATGACAATGATGTTGCACAGCACGAACATCCAGTATTCGGTGCGGCGGGCCCGCCCGCTGAATACCGCATATTGCTTGAGGACCGAGATATACCAGTTCATTGCGCCTCCAGAGTGGCTGTTACGCCAGTGAGTAAAAAGAGAGTCTATAAAACAAGTAGTTAAGAGCTTAACGCGATCATCCCCCCGAGTCGACAAGGATGCCCGAACGCCTCCCAAACTAATCAGCTGCGGCAATCATTGACCGACCGAGCCGAGAGATAATTTGCCCTGCAACAGGGCAAATCACCCCCATCAGCGCATCACTCTCGTCACAAGCAGGAAAATGGTGCTTAATAATCCATTAGCAATCGTATGGACTCAGCGTGAGGATAACGGTAGATTCGGCGCCCAATCCTGAACAGGATCTGTGTCTCCCTCCCATAATGAATCCACTTATTCATTACTTCTCCTAACACAGGGATAGCCATGAGTATTACACGCAGAGATTTTCTCAACGGCGTTGCCATCACCATTGCGGCAGGCATCGCCCCCATCAATCTGCTCAAGGCTGCCGAAGGCGGCAGCGCACTGGCCGACAAAACCCTGGCCTACCCGCCTGCCCTGACCGGCCTGCGCGGCAACCACCCTGGCTCTTTCGAACCGGCCCACAGTATCGCCCGTGACGGCAAGCAGTATGACTTCGCCAATATCCCCCTCGAGGGGGAGGTCGATCTGGTGATCGTCGGCGCCGGGATCAGCGGTCTGGCCGCTGCCTGCTTCTATCAGCAACTGCTCGGCGCGGATAAGAAGATCCTGCTGCTCGACAACCACGACGACTTCGGTGGCCACGCCAAGCGCAACGAGTTCACCACCCCCGATGGCCTGCGGCTGGGTTACGGTGGCAGCGAATCCCTGCAATCACCGCGCTCGGTCTACAGCCCGGTGGCACTCGGTCTGCTCAAGGCGCTGGAGGTCAACATCGACGAGCTGGCCAAAGGGTTCCAGCAGACCTTCTATCCGGATCTGGGGCTGAGCCGCGGCGTCTATTTCGACGAGAAACACTTTGGCGTCAACAAGATAGTGAACGGCGATCCGGGTCACAACGTGGCGGACGACATCCCCCGCGATCGCCTGAACGGCCGTCCACTGGCAGAATTTATCGGTGACTTCCCCCTCGATGATGCCGACAAGGCCGCCCTGCTGGCCCTGCACGAATCGAAGATCGACTACCTGAGCGGCATGACCCGCGAGCAGCAGGACGAGTGGGTCACCCGCAACAGCTACACCACCTTCCTGCGCGATAAAGTGGGCCTCAGCGAGCGGGCGATCACTTACTTCCAGCAGCGCACCAACGACTTCCAGGCGGTCGGCATCGACGCCACCGCCTGCGCCGATGCGCGCCTGTGTGCCTTACCGGGGTTCGACGGCCTCAATCTGACGCCGCTGGATGCCGAGGAGCAGGCGGAGCTGGACGATCCCTACATCTTCCACTTCCCGGATGGCAACGCCGGTCTCACCCGCCTGATGGTGCGCAAGCTCATTCCGCAGGTGGCACCGGGCCACACCATGCAGGATGTGGTGCTGGCCAAGTTTGACTACGGCAAGCTCGACCTGCCGGAGCACAAGGTGCAACTGCGCCTTGGCAGCACGGCGTTGCAGGCCAAAAACGTGCGCCTCGCCGATGGCAAGCTGGCGGTGGATGTCACCTACATCAAGGAGGGGAAACTGCATCGGGTACGGGCCAAGCAGTCAGTCATGGCGGGTTACAACATGATGATCCCCTACATGGTGCCCGAGATGCCGGAGCCCCAGAAGGAGGCGCTGCGCCAGAATGCCAAGGCGCCGCTGGTCTACACCAAGGTGGTGATCAAAAACTGGCAAGCATTCGTCAAGCTGGGGGTGCACGAGGTCTACTCCCCTGCAGCCCCCTACAGCCGGGTCAAGCTCGACTATCCGGTCAGCATGGGTGGCTACGAGCATCCCAAGAGCCCGGATCAGCCCATGTGCCTGCACATGGTCTATGTGCCGACCCTGCCGGGCAGCGGCCTCTCGGCCCGTGAACAGTCCCGCAAGGGGCGCGCCATGATCCTCGGCATGCCGTTCGAGCAGCATGAGCAGATGATCCGCGAACAGCTGCAGGGGATGCTGGGCAGCGCCGGTTTCAACCATGAGCAGGATATCCTCGCCATCACGGTCAACCGCTGGTCTCACGGCTACTCCTATGTCACCAACACCCTGTTTGATGACGAAGCGCAGTGCGAAAAATGGATTGAGCTGGGTCGCCAGCCGATCGGCAACATCACCATCGCCAACTCGGATGCGGGCTGGAGCCCCTACGCCCACGCCGCCATCGACGAAGCGTGGCGCGCCGTCAACGAGCTGGTTGCCCTGAGCAAGGGAGGTGCCCAATGAGCCGCACCCTGTCAATGACCGCCAGCGCCCTGCTGCTGGCACTGCCCGCCCTTGCCGCCCACGCAGCCCCCGCCATGTCGGCAGGGGAATACGTGGCCAAACTGGGCGATTGCGCCGCCTGTCACACCAGCGAGACCAGCAAGCCGCTGGCGGGCGGCAAGGGCTTCCCCACCCCCATCGGCACCGTATTTGCCACCAACATCACCCCCGACAAGAGCCACGGTATCGGCAACTACAGCCTGCCGGAGTTCATCAAGGTGATGCGCGAAGGGGTGGCCCGCGACGGCCATCGCCTCTATCCGGCCATGCCCTACACCGCCTACGCCAAGATGAGCGATAAAGATCTCGAAGATCTCTATCACTATCTGATGAAGGAGGTGCAGCCGCTGGCCATCGCCAACAAGGAGAGCGACATCCCCTGGCCGCTCAACATGCGCTGGCCGCTGATTGGCTGGAACTGGCTCTACCACGATGACAGCCGCTTCACCCCGGTAGCCGGCAAGAGCGAAGAGTGGAATCGTGGCGCCTATCTGGTGCAGGGCGCCGGTCACTGCGGCAGCTGCCACACCCCGCGCGGATTGGGGATGCAGGAGAAAGCGCTGACCGAGGCGGATCCCGTCTACCTGAGCGGTGCGGCGCTGGATGGCTGGTATGCTCCCGACATTCGCGGCAGCCGTTACAGCAAGCAGGCGCTGATCGATCTGCTGAAAACAGGCCGCAGCCAGCATGAAGCGGTCGCAGGCCCCATGGGGGAAGTGATCACTCACAGCAGCCAGTATTTCAGCGACGCCGATCTGGCCAGCATCGCCACCTATCTGACCGACCTGAAAGATGAGCCGGTGGCGGAGAAAGGGGCTCGTGCCTACGCCAGTGCCAGCGGCAAGGCGGACTACGCCATGTACTGCTCCACCTGTCACGGGGTCAACGGCCAGGGCAATGACCACGTCATCCCCTCGCTGGTGAACAACCGCACCGTGCTGGCGGGCGATCCGTCGAGCCTGATCAACGTGCTGCTGCACGGCGCCGAGACCCCGGTCACCCGCGGTCATCTCGGCTACCATATGCCGGGTTATGGCTGGACCCTGGATGACGAGCGGCTCGCCGAGCTGGTCAACACCCTGCGCGCCTCCTGGGGCAATGAAGGCACCGCCGTCAAGGCGGCGGCGGTCAAGGCCCAGCGCGAGCTGCACGGCAAGGAGTAAGACTCCGGCGCCAGTACAGCACCATTGCATCGCGCAGCACTATAAAAAACGGGCCTCCACTGGAGCAATGCTGTTCAGATAAGCACATTTTTGACTAATTATTCACAAATGCGACTTAAGTTGGGGGAGCAAGGCTGTTTCCAGTCGATGTTCCTTCAGCCTTTATCCAGCGTGGCTTGCAATAGAAAGAGGGAGGCATCATGCCTCCCTCATTTTTTAGCCCTGATACTACGTGGACTGGAACTCAAATTCTCTTAAGTGAACAGCATTGCTCCACTGGAGGCCCGTTTGCTATTGGTGAACCGCAGGCAGGGGATCACCCCTTGCGCGGTTTGGTGCCCGGCAGCGGCGCCGTTGGCTGGCGGTAATCACCATAGGGGAAGATATTGCGGAACCGCTGGGCCACCGGCTCGGGGATGGAGCGGGAGAAGATCAGCTTTACACCATCGCCATCGCGCTGCCCCACAATGCGACCGCGCACCGTGTCGTGGCGCAGGATCTGCTTGGCGTGCTCAATAAAGGCGGGCGACACCTTGCCCTGCTTGACCACCACCTTGCCGGGAGCAAGGCGGATCTCGAACAGGGCGCCACGCCCCAGCTTCATCAACCACCAGATCAGCGCAATTGCCACTATCAAGGAAATCCAGGCCATCTTCATCCCTCCCAAGGTCTTGATATCAGGCAGTATAAGCGGCTGTGCGCCCCGATTGTTTGGCGCCGATCACAGCCCCCGCGTCAGCGCAATGCCGCCTCTTTGCTCAGCAATCCTTGCCCCAGCCCACCAGCGTCTCGCGATAGAGCGCCAGCAAGGCTTCGTCGCGCACCGCCACCCCGACCTGCTGCGGGCGATACTCAGCCCAGTCGTCGTGGGAGTGGCGCTTGCCATCAAACTTTTGCAGGGTGTGGCCGATGGCCGGGCCGCTGGTGATGACCCGCACCGGCCCTTCCCGCAGGGTAAAGAGGGTCGGGTCGATGACATAGGCGATGGCGGACGGATCGTGGACGTGGCAACCGGAGAGCCCCAGCTTCTCGGAGTAGAAGCGCAGGTAGAAGCGGCTGACATCCCACAGGAAGCGACCCGGCTCCCCCGCCTTATCCCTGAGCTCATCCAGATAGGCGCTGCTGAAGAAGCTCTGTTGGGTCACGTCCAGCCCGATGATCACCACCGGCCAGTCGGCGGTAAAGACCCGGTCGGCGGCATCGGGATCGTCGTGGATATTGGCCTCGGCATAGGGGGTGACGTTGCCGCGATGGCCGTTGACGCCAAAGGCGCCGCCCATTACTACCACCTGTTTTACCAGCGAGACAATCTCGGGCGCCTGTTGCAGCGCCAGCGCCAGATTGGTCAGGGGGCCGATGGTGACGAGGGTGATCTCCCCCGGCGCGGCTTTGACCGCCTCGACAATATATTGCCAGGCGGGGCGGGGATCCGGAGCGATAGTCACCTCCCCCGCCTCCATGTCACCAAAGCCGCTCGGGCCGTGGACTATGGTGGTGGGGCCGACCGGTTCGCGCAGCAGCGGGGCAGCGGCCCCCTTGGCCACATCCGCCTTCATGCCATATTTCTGTTTGAGCCAGAGGGCGTTGCGGGTGCCATTGACGATGGTGGCGTTGCCATACACGGTGGTGATGGCAAGCAGCTCGATGGCGGGGTGGGCCTCGGCAAACAGAATGGCCATGGCATCGTCGATACCCGGGTCGGTATCCAGAATGATTTTATGGGTCATGAGAAATTCCTACGGTGACAAACCCTGCGACAAAGGGGAGAGTCTACCCGGCTGAAGGCCCCGTATCCCGGCATGGGATCACAGACCGGGCCTTTGCTCCCGGCTGCGGGGGCGCTGCTGGCGACAATCTGCACAAAAAACGGCGCGACCCTGTTGCCAGCGCCGCGCCCTTTATCGTTGTTTGTTATCTGCTATCTGGCACTGATCTGCCTGACTACGCCCCTCAGTGCTTGCGATGCCAGCGCGGTGAGGTCGCCTTCTCCCCCCAGGGGGTGACGCAGGGGAGCAGTGCCCCCTCAATCACCACCTCGCTGCCCGCCAGCGCCTCGGCGATCTTCTGGTGCAGCACCCGCAGCACCTTGCCCTCGTGCTCGGCCAGAGAGTGGCCCGCGGCAAAAAACTCCGGCTGATATTGCAGCGCCAGCTTCTGGGCGAACTCATAGGTGTTGAAGCAATCCGGCATCCGCTCAACCACATCTTCAAGCCGGGCCAACAAGCTGTTCAGTTCCCTGGTCATAGTGCTCTCTCCGTGTAGGTTAATAGCCAAAAACTACCCCTTATTGGATAAGTCACCAACGAGCAAACCCCAAAAGTGTGGGGAGGCACACAGTTCTCTCTTGCGTCCAGCTCGCGGTGAGCGGGAGAGAGCTTGCCAGCTTTACATTCCGGTAACAAACAGCTAAATTCAGACCGACTAATCAGTCGGTCATTTTTCATGCGGAGAACAACATGGGTGCGGCGCAGCTTCAACACACTCCTGAGGATATCCTCGCCATCAAGCTGTCCCTGCCGGATCAGCTGGCACGGCTCAAGCGGGCGAGTCTGGCTCACCCCATGCCCACCCTGGCCGAGCGCCGGGCACAGCTGACCAAACTCAAGCAGACGCTGCTCGCCTACAAGGGAGAGCTGTGCAAAGCGCTGGCAGCGGATTATGGCCAGCGCAGCAACTACGACAGCCTGATCGCCGATGTGCTGCCCTGCATCATGCAGATCAACTACACCCAGAAACGGCTCAAGCGCTGGATGCAGCCTCACCGCCGCCACACCGGCCTGCTGCTGGCCCCCGCCCGGGTCGAGGTACACTTCCAGCCGCTCGGGGTGGTCGGCATCATAGTGCCGTGGAACTTTCCGGTGATGCTGAGCCTTGGCCCCCTCATCACCGCCATCGCAGCGGGCAACCGGGCGATGCTGAAACTCTCCGAGTTCACCCCTCATACCAACGCCGTGCTGCGCACCATGCTCACCAGCGTGTTTGACGAGCACGAGATCGCCATTATCGAGGGGGATGCCCAGATGGCGGCCGCGTTCAGCTCGCTGCCGTTCGATCACCTGCTCTTTACCGGCTCGACCATGGTGGGCAAGCTGGTGATGGCCGCGGCGGCACCCCAGCTCACCTCGCTCACCCTTGAGCTGGGTGGCAAGAGCCCCTGCCTCATCGCCCCCGACATGCCGGTGGCCACCGCGGTCGAGCGGATGATCTTCGGCAAGAGCCTCAACGCCGGGCAGATCTGCGTCGCCCCTGACTATGTGCTACTGCCCCGCAGCGAGGTGGAGCACTTTATCGCCGCCTATCGCAGCCACTTCAGCAAGCTCTACCCACAGGGGCTCAATAGTGCCGACTACGGCGCCATCATCAACGATCGCCAGTATCAGCGCCTCGTCAGCTGGCTGGATGAGGCCGAGCAGGCGGGTGCCGAGCTCCACCCCTGTGGCAGCCCTGCCCGCGACGACCAGCGTCGCCTGCTGGTGCCCCACCTGCTGACCGGGGTGCCCCATCATTGTCAGGTGATGCAGCAGGAGATCTTCGGCCCGCTGCTGCCGCTCATCCCCTACGACACCCTGGAGGAGGCGCTCGCCTATGTGGCCGAGCGGCCCCGCCCGCTGGCCCTCTATCTGATGAGCTTCGACCCCCAGTTGCAGGCGCGAGTGACCCGGGAGACCCACTCCGGCGGCATGGCGATCAACGAGAGCCTGTTTCAGGTAGCCGCCGACGATGTGCCGTTTGGCGGCATCGGCGCCTCCGGCATGGGCCACTACCACGGCCACGAAGGGTTCCTCACCTTCTCCAAGGCGAAAACCGTGCTGACCCGCGGCAAGTTCACCACCGGCTCCCTGATCCACCCGCCCTACCACAGCTGGATCCAGAAGCTGATGATGGCCTTCTTCCTGCGCTGATGGAGATGACCATGAACCAGGCCATCCCACCGCCACCAGCCATGACCGACAAGCGCCGCCAGATCCTGGATGCTGCCCTCGCCCTCTGCGCCGAAGATGGCCTGCAGGGGGCCGCCACCGCCCGTATCGCCAAGGCGGCCGGGGTAGCCAACGGCACCCTGTTCCACCACTTTCCGAGCAAGGAGGCGCTGATCCTCCAGCTCTATCAGGATGTGAAAACCCGGATGGGGGCAGCCATCCATGAAGCAGACCCCACCCTGCCGCTGTACGACCAGACCCGCCACTACTGGCAACTGGCGATGGAGTGGATGCAGGCTAACCCCAATGAACTCAAATTCGTGCTCGGCTTCTTTCACTCTCCGCTGCTGGCCAGACCGGCCCGCAGCCAGATCCTGAATGATGCCTTGCGCTTTCTGCCCGCCCTGCTGGCAAAGGGGCAGGCTAGCGGCGAGCTGATGCAGGCTCCCGCGCCACTGTTGCTGGAGGTGTGTCAGGGCCAGTTCCTCGCCTGCGCATCACTGTTTGTCGATCAACCGGAGCTGGGAGAGGACGACTACTGGCAAGCCAGTGCGTTCGCCCTCTTCTGGTCAGCCATATCAGGAGCCAATCCCCATGCAAACAAGGATGTTTGAATCTGCGGCCGCCCTTGGCCGCCACCTCTGGATCATCACCCTGCTCTGGGTGGTGGGTCGCACCCTCTGCCGCGCCGCCCGCACCGACGAGGCGGTACGTCGCGAATTGGCGCCGTTGCCGGACGGGCTGGCGATCCGCCTCGAAGTGGGCGGCATCGGCTACGCCATGAACATGCACAAGCAGGGTGGCCGCTGGTATCCCGGCGCGCCGGTCGCTCCGCATGCCACCATCCATCCGCTGCGGGTGCGCTTCAAGCACCCCAATATCGCCTTTCGCACCCTGAGCTTTCGGCTCGGGGTCAATCAGGCGTTTGGTGAAAACCGGCTGTTGGTGGAGGGGGATCTGACCGTCGCCATGCAACTGGTGCGGGGGCTTGAGCAGATGCAGTCCCTGATCCTGCCCGCCTTTATCGCGCGGCCCCTGCTGCGCCACTATCCCGTTCCGACCAACAAATTCGGCCGGGCCTGCAACATCTATCTGGGTCTGGTGACCGGCTAACGCGCAAGGAGCCTTGAAATGAGCCGCTATTACGATTTCTTCTGCCCGGTCAAACTGCTGGCCGGTGAACAGGCGCTGGAGCAGCTGGCCAGTGAGCTGGCCAGCCTCGGGGCGCGTCGCCCGCTGCTGCTGACCGACAAGGGGGTCAATGCCACCGGTCTTGCCACCCTGCTGGCCAATGTGCTGGCCGAGGGGGATCTGCCGGTTGCCGCCATTTGGGATGAGATCCCGGCCGACTCCTCCACCGCCGTGGTGGAGCGGATCGCCAAGCGCTATCGCGAGCTCGACTGTGACAGTCTGGTGGCGCTGGGGGGCGGTTCGGTGATCGACACCGCCAAAGCGGTCAATATTCTCACTTCCATGGGGGGGGATCATCTGCTCGACTACTCGGGCGCCGGTTGCCTGACCCGTCCCCTCAAGCCGCTGGCGGTGGTACCGACCACGGCGGGCACAGGATCAGAAGTGACGCTAGTAGCGGTGATCAAGGATGAGGCGAGCGGGCGCAAGGTGCCCTTCACCTCCCCCTTCCTGCTGCCCCAGCTGGCGGTGCTCGACCCGCGCCTGACCCAGGGACTGCCCCTCAATATCACCGCAGCTACCGCCATGGATGCCATGACCCATGCCATCGAGGCCTTTATCGGCACCGCCAAGAACCCGGTGAGCGACGCGCTGGCCCTGATGGCGGTGGAGAAGATCGCCAGCGCCCTGCCGCAAATCATCCACGATCCCCAGAACAAACAGCTGCGGCTGCAACTGGCGGAAGGCTCAACGCTGGCTGGCATGGCTTTCTCCAACTCCATGGTGGGGCTGGTACACGCCCTCGGCCACAGCCTGGGGGCCCGCTGCCATCTGCCCCACGGGCTGTGCATGAACCTCTTTTTGCCCACCGTGCTCGACTACAACCGCCCCGAGGTGGATAGCGAGCTGGCTCGGCTGCTGTTGCCGCTGGTGGGGGCAGAGCGCTTTGCCGCCACCCCCGCCCACCAGCGGGCGGAGGCGACCATCTCCGCCATTCGCACCCTGCGCGATACCCTGTGGCAGGCGGTCAAGCTGCCGCGCACCATGAGCGAGGCAGGGGTTAGCGATCGCTCGCTACTGACCGAGATACGCGATCTGGCGCTCAACGACGGCGCCATGCTGTTCAATCGCAAGGACGCCGACCGTGAGCAGTTACTTACCCTGTTGGAGCGGGCCTGGGACTGATCCAGTCCCCCTTGACCAGCACGCTTTAGCCAGCGCTCCTGGCTGACACTAACGCGGTGCCCGACTAGCAATCGGGCATCTTGATCTACCTCGCGATATTCACACCACACCATGCCAAAGCACATGATATTGGCCACGGGCTCTCATTATCTGTTCTATACCTTGGCTAACAGTTATGTTGTGCCGAGAGACCCAACTTTATGCCAGAGGTGCCCACCATGAGCGACATCATCCATCAGGCCAACCAGCAGCAGTTCATCTGTATGGTGGAGGGGAAGGAGTCGAGACTGCGCTACCGGCGGCTCGATGCCAAGACCATCGATGCCTACAGCACCTTCGTGCCCCCCGAGCTGCGGGTACAGGGGATTGCCGATCAGCTGGCGCGCGCCTTCTTCAACTGGACTCAGGCGGAGGGGCTCACTATAGTGCCGAGCTGCCGTTACATTGATGTCTGGTTACGCCGCAATGCCAACAACTGAACCTCTGAACACCGTCCTCGAACAGCAATGCCAAGCCAAAACCGAAGCCCTGCTGCGGGCCGATCCCGAGCGGATGGCATGCCTGCAGGCCGCCGCCGAGCTCAATCTGCCCGACTGGGCGCTGGGAGCCGGTTTTATTCGCAACCTCATCTGGGATCACCTTCATCACAAGGCGGTGCCCACCCCGCTCAACGATATCGACCTTATCTATCTCGATAAAAACGATCCGCAAGGGCTGGCCGAGGCGGAACACGAAGCCTGGCTAGCCAAACGGCTGCCGGATCAGCAGTGGGAGGTGCGCAATCAGGCTCGCATGCACACGCGGCAGCTGGTAGCACCGTTTGCCAGCAGTCTGGAGGCGCTGAGCCACTGGGTCGAAGTGCCGACCTGCATCGGCGTGCGCCTCACCCGGGATGGCGAGTTCGAGTGGCTTGCCCCCTACGGCTTTGCCATCAACTGGTCGCTGCAAGTGAGTGCCAACCCCAAATGTCGCCAGGACAAACAGATTTTTACCCAGCGCATCAAGGAGAAACGCTGGCCGGCTATCTGGCCTGACCTTCAGGTAAACTGGCCATAACCTGATTGCAATCTTTCGATAACCTTGGGCACACTAGGGGAAAAGCTGGTTGTAACTCAATGGGTTAAATAATGCGCGACTTCTTCTCTCTCGAACGCTGGCTACCGGGCCTCGCTGCCCTGCTGCAATACCAGCGCGCCTGGTTGATGCCAGACCTTCGCGCCGGACTCTCGGTGGCGGCCGTGGCGCTGCCCGTCGCCATCGCCTATGCCGAACTCGCCGGGGTGGGCGCCATCGTCGGCCTCTACTCCTGCATCCTGCCCATGCTGGTCTACGCCCTGTTTGGCACCTCCCGCCAGCTGATTGTCGGCCCCGATGCCGCCACCTGCGCGGTCATCGCCGCCGTGGTGACGCCGCTGGCTGCGGGGGATCCCACCCGTCACTGGCAACTGGTGATGACCATGACCGCCATGACCGGCTTCTGGTGCCTGATTGCCAGCCGCTTCAAGCTGGGAGTGCTGGCGGACTTTCTCTCCCGCCCGATCCTGATGGGGCTGCTCAACGGGGTGGCCATCACCATCATGGTGGGCCAGCTCTCCAAGATCTTCGGCTTCACTTTCAGCGAACGTTACCTCATCGAGCGGATCGCCAGCGGGGCCACCTATATCACCCAGACCCATCTGCCGACCCTGGCCATGAGTCTGGTAGCCCTGCTCACCTTGCTGCTGGCCAAGCGCTACAAACCGGCATGGCCCTCCTCCATGGTGGCCATGGTGGTGACCGCTGCGCTGGTGTGGGGCTTTAATCTCGGCCAGTTTGATATCGCCACCCTAGGGACGGTGGGCTCCGGCCTGCCCGCGTTCCAGATGCCGGAATTTCCTCCCGGCCTGATGCGGGAGCTGGTGCTGCCTGCGCTTAACCTAGCCATGGTGAGCTTCGTCTCCATGATGCTGACCGCCCGCAGCTTTGCCGCCAAGAACGGTTACGAGATAGACGCGGACAAGGAGTTCCGGGCGCTGGGCATGGCGAACCTCGCCTCCGCGGTCTCGCAGGGCTTTGCCATCAGCGGGGCAGATTCACGCACCGCGGTTAACGACGCCAACGGCGGCAAGAGTCAGCTGGTCTCCATCATCGCCGCCGCAGTGATCGCCCTCATCACCTTCTACCTGACGGCGCCGCTCAAATACATTCCCACCGCCGCCCTCGGGGTGGTGCTGGTGATGGCCTCCCTGTCGCTCACCGATTTTCGCGGCCTCTGGGCGCTGCGCAATTCGGATCGCTCCGCGTTCTGGCTGGCATTGGTCACCTTTATCAGCGTGCTCACCATGGGGGTGATCCCGGGGATCACCCTCGCTGTGCTGCTGGGGCTGTTCCAGTTCCTGCGCAATGTGATGCGCCCCACAGATCAGCTGCTCGGCATGGATGACGAGGGGGTAGTACGCACCCTGGGAGACAACGAACAGGCCAAGGCGATCCCGGGCATTCTGGTCTATCGCTTCAACTCGCCGCTGACCTACTTCAACGCCCCCTACTTCAAGCGGCGGGTGCTGGCCCTGCTGGTGCAGGATCCCCACAATCCCAAGTGTCTGGTGATCGACGCGGTCGCCTGCTTCACCCATCAGGACATCAGTGTGATGAGCATGGTGGGGGAACTGCACAAGGATCTGAAACGGCGCGGCATCCATATGGTGATGGCGGGTCGCCACGGCCAGATGACCCACTGGCTCAAACAGGCGGGCGTGCGGGTGGGCGATGAGGGGATCATCCTCTGCCCGGATATGTATCAGGCGCTGCGCATGACCCGCTGCTACCGCGAGCCGGTGTTCAGGGATGACGAGGTGGTGGAGAGCACGACCGATGCCATCCGCTCCCACTGGCCGCAGGATGATGCCCTGCCCGACTCGGCGCGCCTCACCCTGCCAAGCGAACAGGAGGCGGGCGCCACGCCTGCCTGATCCCTTGGCCTGCTCCCCTGGCCGGTGCAATCCTGCACAAGGATTGCACCGGCCTTGGCCTTGGTGTTAAATGCGCCCCCAGAGGACACTCCCCCGTGCCCTCCCAGCTGTTGGACATGCCATGCAATCTCAATCCCACGCAGGCCCGGGCACGCTATTTGCACTGACCTGGCCGCTCTTTATCGATCTCGCCCTGCACTTTCTGACCGGTGCCCTCAACACCTTCATGGTGGGTCACGTCTCCTATCAGGGAGTGGCGGCGCTGGCGGTCGGCAATCAGGTGTTCGATCTCGCCATCACATTGTTCAGCTTCGTCAGCATCGGTACCAGCGTGGTGATCACCCAGTATCTGGGGGCCGGCGATCGGGAGAAGAGTCGGGTGGTGATCCACACCGCTATCGGCTTCAACCTGCTGATCGGTCTGGTGGCCGCCATCGGCGTGATGGCGGGGGCCAGCACCATGCTGGCGCTGATGAACCTGCCTGCCAATCTGATGAGCGACGGGACGCTTTACTTGCAGATCATCGGTCTCTGCCTGTTACCGGAAGCGGCAGCCCTCTGTCTGGCGGCGACCCTGCGCGCTCACGGCCACACCCGTCAGGCGATGTATGTGACCCTCATCGTCAACCTCATCACCTTCGTCGGCAACCTGCTGCTGCTCTACGGCTGGTTTGGCCTGCCCCAGCTTGGCGTCGCCGGTGTCGCCATCAGCACAGTTGCCGGGCGTCTGGTGGGCGTGGTACTGCTGGTGTGGCTGGTAGCCCGCAAGACCGGCATTCGACTGGTGGTACGTGATATCGTCCACCCCAGCCGGGAGATGCTGGGCAAGGTGCTCCATATCGGCCTGCCTGCTGCAGGGGAGAATCTCTCCTGGATGCTGCAGTTTATGGTGGTGACAGCCTTTGTCGGACTGCTGGGAGACAAGGCGCTGGCAACCCAGTCCTACTTCTTCCAGATCTGCCTGTTTATCCTGCTGTTTGGCCTCTCCATCGGCCTTGGCAACGAGATCATCATCGGTCATCTGGCGGGGGCCAGACAGTTCGATCGCGCCTATCAACAGCTGCTCAAGAGCCTCAAGCTGGGGCTGGCAGTCACCTGCGTCATCGCCGTGGCGGCGGCCCTCAATGGCCGTACCATCATCAGCCTCTTTACCGATGATGCCGACATCATCACCCAGGTGGCGCAACTGTTTCTTATCAGCCTTATCCTCGAACCCGGCCGCACCTTCAATCTGGTGGTGATCAACGCCCTGCGGGCCACCGGGGATGCCCGTTTCCCCCTCTACATGGCGTTGCTCTCCATGTGGGGAATTGCCGTGCCACTCTCCTATTTCCTCGGTATCATGCAGGGTTATGGACTGGTCGGTATCTGGCTGGCGCTGGCCTGCGACGAGTGGGTGCGCGGTCTGGCCATGTTCTGGCGCTGGCGCAGTCGTCGCTGGCAAAACAAAATTCTTGTTGAAACAAAAGCGGAATCACAATGAAGAAGATAGGACTCTTGCTGGCTGCCATCCTGCTCAGCCCCCTGGCCATGGCGCAAACTGCCCCTGCCGCTCCCAAGGCTCAAGCCACCCAGACCTGGTATGTGGCGCCCATCGCCATCGATGAAACCAGCGACGCCCAGAAGGCGCTGACCAAGGACTTCATGGCCCAGATGATCAAGACCATCAAGATCAACGAGTACCAAACCGGTAAGGCGGTGGGCAACACCAAAAAGCCCAAGTGGCTGATCCGCACCAAGCTGATCCCCGCCAGCAACGAGCCGCTGGTCGGCAAGAAGCACCCGCAGGGTCTCACCTACGGCAAGGGCAATCCGACCCAGGAGATCGTCGGCGAGCTGCTGATGAACGGCACCCTGGTGGCCCACATCGGCCAGGGCTGGCACGAGCCTATCGTCCCGGGCACGCCGGTGGCTGACAAACTCTCCATCGCCAACTATCGCTACGCCATCGGGGATCAGGCCAAGTCGGCGGATCTGGAGGAGCTGGCGGCCCAGATTGGCTTTGAAGCGGGCAAGGTGATCCACCGTGACGGCAAGCCGCTGCCCGAGAAGAAAAAGAAAAAAGAGCAGGCGGACGAAGAGAAAGAGTAACGTTGCCTGCATCCATAAAAAGGGGCCAATCGGCCCCTTCTTTGATCCTGCACCCTCACGCCAACACAGCCCCTGTTGTGACTTGTCGCACAGTTTGGCTCATCATTCAGATTGATAAATCACTTATCTTGTTTTGATTCAACAAGTTATAAATATCCCGCCGAATACTCCAAATCATTGCCCCCAAATCCGATCAGGATCACATTTATCCCCGGCACTAAGGGGTAGCTTTGGTCTTACAGGCACAATCAAACGAAACCAAGGAGGCTCCATTACATGTTCCCAGAGTACAGAGAACTCATCTCGAAACTGAAGAGCAGTGATGTCCATTTCCAGAAGAAGTTTGACTTGCACAACGACCTGGATGCGGAGATTAGAAAGTTGGAAAAGCATCACGCCAGCGACTATAGCGCCGAGGTGAGAGATCTGAAAAAACAGAAACTCAAACTGAAAGAGGAGATATACGACATCCTCAAACAACATCCACAATAGATGCCTCGAAGAATATGCGGATAAGCAATTTATCCCCCAGCCCGGCCCACGCGCCGGGCTTTTTGTTGTTTCAGTCAATTAGTTGACACCCGAGCCTACCTATCTTGCCGGTAGTTTGTTACATTTTTCCCTTGGAATTCAGGGAATAACGGTGATGATAACATGAGCAGAAAACGATCTTTTTATCATCTCTTGCTGCTTTGCCTGTTCGCATTGAGCCACCCCCTGCAGGCTCAGGAGCCTGAACTGGAGCTGTGGCACTCCCAGCAAGCCGGTTACGTGATCGACGACGTGATCGCCCGCTTCAATCAGGAGGGGAACCACAGAGTACGGGTCACCCAGATTGAGCCAGGCAAGATCAAGGCGGATCTCCTGCTGGCAGCTCAGGCCAGGGGGCTGCCCGATCTGATGCTGATCCCCTCCGATTTTATCGGCCTCTATCGCCAGATGACCCTCGCCCCGCTCCCGGCCGAGTGGTTTTCCCCCGCGCTGATGGCCAGCGCCCTGCGTTATGTCACCCTGGATCGGCAACGCTGGGGCATGCCCATGATGCAGGGCAACCATCTGATGCTGTTTTACAACAAGGCGCTGGTCTCGACTCCGGTGACCCAATGGCAGCAACTGACAGCTATCACCCCGACCCTCAAGGCCAAGGGGGTCTACCCCGTCAGCTGGCCCTATCACGACATGTACTACTTCGCCGCCTTTTTACACACCTTTGGCGGCTCGCCGGTGACCGAAGGGCGCATCACCCTCGACAGCCCGGCCATGGTGCAGGCACTGGAGGCCTACCGCACCGTCGTCAGCGAACAGTGGGTCGATCCCGAGTGCGACTATGACACCGCCCTCACCCGCTTCAATGAGGGCAAGAGCGCCTACCTCATCAATGGGGACTGGGCGTTCAATGATCTGGTGAAGAATATGGGGGATAAGCTGGGCGTTGCCCTGCTGCCCCGCTGGCAAAGCCATCCCATGCACTCCATGAGCGGCGCCTACGTGATGGGAGCCTCCCGCTGGGCGATGGATGATGAGGATCGGAAACCCGTCATCAAGGCATTGATGACCTTTATCCAGCGTCAGGATATTCAACAGTTCATCTATCATCAGGGGGCGCTGCTGCCGGTCAATCAGCAGGCATTTACCGCCATCAGCCGCCGTCCCACGCCTCAGGAAAAAGTGCTGCTGGAACAGTTCACTCTCAGTACCCCCATGCCCTCCGACAGCGCCATGTCCATCGCCTGGCAAGCGATGGAGAAAGGGTTCGAGCGCTTTAAAGAGGGGATCAGTGCTGCCGACACCGCCCGCTATATGCAGCAGCTGGCCGATCAGCAGTACCGGCAGGTCAAAACACCATGAAACATCGCACCTTTCGGCTCGGCCCGACCCTCATCATCATCCTTTTCACCGTCGCCTTGCTGCCGGCACTGCTGGCCAGCACTGTGCTGCTGATCCGCCAGCACCAGATCATCGCCCAGAGCGAGCAGTCACAGCTGGAGCGGGCCCTCACCAGCATGACCCGCGAGGCCCGCTTTCGCAGCGAGCTGATCGGCACCCAGCTCAATCAGCTCAGCCAGGATCGGGTACTCCATCAGGCCCTCGACAACTTTCTCTTCTCCAGCCATGCCCGGCTGGCGCTGGCCACCTTCATCAAGTCCAACAGCCTGCTCACCTCGGCCTACCTCATCGATGACAAGGGGCTGGTGGTGGAGTACATCAATGGCCAGGCCTCTCACCTCGAATCGAGCAATCTGATGCCGCAGCTGATGGCCTGGAGCAAGACCCGCGAGGCGAAACAGGGCAAGCATCTGCTGCTATCTGTCGATGATCCCGTGCTGGTCGGCGATATGGAGCAGAACCGCAGCGGCGGGCTGGCACTGGTAGCCCCCATCTATCGCAATCACCAGCGCGCAGGGGTGATGCAAACCCCTTCCGGCTTCGTGATGGCCATTCTCCCCTGGCGACAGATGGCCCAACTGCTGGAGCCCTATCTCAAGGGGAGCGAATATCTGGTGATCTCCCAGGGCAAGAACCGTCTCTACGAAGGGGCTCACCAGAGCGCCAACGCCACGAACGACACCGAGCCCGACAAGGAGAGAGTGCCAAGCAAGATGGCGCAACCCCTGGTCATCGGCTGGCCCCAGCTGGAGCAGGAGATCACCCCCACCATCACCCTTTACAGCTACAGCGATGACAGGGTCAGCGAGCTCAACAAATCCCAGCAGCTGCTGACCGGCAGCATTGTCGGCATGTTGCTGCTGGTAGCCATCGGCTGCGTCTGGCTCACCCGCTGGCTCACCCGACCGCTGCGTTCACTGGCCGCGCTGGTGCGCAGCTATGGCAAGGGCAACTACCAGCAACAGCAGGCACCGCTGCGCTTTGTCGAGTACGACGAGGTGCGCCAGCTGCTGCAGGAGATGGCCAGCACCATCTCGGCCCAGGTGCGGGCGCTCTACCAGCAAAACGAACAGCTGCAGCGCGCCAATAGCGAGAAAGAGGCGTTCAACCAGCGGCTGCTCGGTTTCAACGACGAGCTGGAGCAAGAGGTCGCCTCGCAAACGACCGCCCTGCGCTCGGCCCTGAGCCGGGAGGAGCGCAGCCGCCATATCCTGCAATCCTGGCTGCAGTTCGGCCTGCACCAGCAGCTGGATATCGATATTGCCGAGCTGGCCAGCTCCGCCCTGCTGCAGCTCTCCCAGCTCTATCCCGGCCACCGCTGGGGGCTGGTGATCCGCCGCGACGGAGAGCCCCACTACTCCCTGACCCAGGGGGTCGATGCCCCCTTGCGGGATGCCCTGCAGGAGAAGCTGGCCCAGCTGATAGATGAAGAGATCAGACACTCCGAATGCCAGTGGGATAACACGCTCTGGAAGATCATGACCCTGCCCGGCAGCCAGAGCGGCGTGCTGTTTGGCTATCTGATGGTGAGCGCCGAAGGGCTGGAGTCCGAAGACAGGGCCATCTTGCGGCTGTTTGCCAAGCAGCTGGCGGTGGGCATCGAGGGGCGACTCTTTACCGATGAGCTGGCGCGGGTCGCCCGCACCGACAACCTCACCGGGCTGCCCAACCGGCAGGCGTTCGAAGAGGCCTTCCATCACTATCAGGCGGTGCTGGCGCGCCATCCCGAGCGTCACCTCGCCCTCTTCATGCTCGATCTCAACGGCCTCAAGCGCACCAACGACCAGTATGGACACGAGGCAGGCGACGCCCTGCTGATCCAGATGGCCCGCCAGCTGCGCACCCTCTGCCGTCAGGATGAGAAGATCTTTCGCATCGGTGGCGACGAGTTCGTGCTGCTGGCGGAGGCGGATCACCTCGCCAGTCAGCGGCTGGCAGCACGACTGGAAGCAAGCCAGCACCACGCCACCGTGCAGCATGGCGAGCACTGCTTCCCGCTGCGTTTTGCCATCGGCTGGAGCAGCAGCGACCAGACCCCGCTGGCAGAGCTGAGCCGGGTGGCAGACGATGCCATGTATGCCGACAAGGCGCGCTTCTATCAGGAGCAGCAGTAAAACCGGATGCCTCCGGCGTTGGCGAGCCTTTCGCCAACCCCCTGATGACCTCGCAAAAATGGCGCGCAATGCTAGACGCGGCGCGGGCCATGACTAAGATAGGGGCTCTTGATGTTTCGATTCGGAAGGGAGTAGGAAATGGAGTTAGTACTTGGCCCGCTGGAGGCCCGCGTCATCGGCTGTCTGATTGAAAAAGAGATCTGCACCCCGGATCAATATCCCCTCTCCCTTAATGCGCTGGTCAACGCCTGCAACCAGAAGAGCAACCGCGAGCCGGTGCTGGAGCTCTCCGAGCTCGATATCCGCGCCGTGGTGGACGAGCTGATCCGCAAGCGGCTGGTGGTCAACACCGCCGGTTTCAACGCCCGGGTACCCCGCTACCAGCACAGATTCTGCAACACCGAATTTGGCGAGCTGAAATTCAGCGCCCAGGAACTCGGCATCGTCTGTGAACTGCTGCTGCGCGGCCCGCAAACCCCGGGGGAGCTGCGCTCACGCACCAACCGCCTCTGCAGCTTCGATGATGTCACCGAAGTGGATGCGGTGCTCGGCGCCCTTATCGAGCGTGGCCCCTACGTGGTCAAGCTGCCGCGCGAGCCGGGCAAGCGCGAATCCCGCTACGCCCACCTGTTCAGCGGCGAAGTGGATATTCAGGCGATGATGGATGCCGCCCCCGCTGCGGCCTATGCCTCCCCTGCTGCCGACCGTCTGAGCGAGCTGGAGCAGGAGGTGAGCGAGCTCAAGAGCCGTCTCGCCGCCATGGAAGCACGGCTGGCCGCACTGGATGGTCAGGGCTGATCGCCTTTACCATCGCCAATCTCTATCAGGGAGCCGGGGCTGATGTGCCCGGCTCCCTGCGTTTCTTCATCGTGAGGAAGTGCCCGTGATCACCCTGATTAAAGAGTCTGACCACCAGAAGATGCCCTGGAAAAACCAGCAGGGCACCACCAGCCAGATCCTCATCTCCCCCAAGGGGACGAGCCTTGCCAAACTCGACTTTGACTACCGACTGAGCTCGGCCCCCATCAAGAGCGCGGGCCCCTTCTCCCCCTTTCCTGGCTATCAGCGCATTTTGCTGCCGGTGAGCGGGGCTGGCTTTGTGCTCAACGGCCACCCCTACGCCACCTTCGAGGCGGCGCACTTTAGCGGCGATGAGGAGACCCACTGCGAGCTGCTGAAAAAAGAGGTGACCGATCTGGGGCTTATCTACCATCCGGATCGCATCAGCGCCAACGTGCGGGTGCTGAACCTCCCCTTCCCGCTGACCCTGACCCTCGAGCCAGAGAAGACCTACCTCTGCCACCTGCTGAGCGGCCAGCTGACCGTGCAGGGCAAAGAGGTGGCCATCAACGAGACGCTGGTGGTGACCGGGGAAGAGAGCATTCACTTCGAATGCCAGAAGAAGACCGCCATCGCCTTCTTTACCCTGCAGGCCAAATAGCGCGAAAGTCGGCGGTGTGCAGTCATGCCATGCCACAAGCAAGCAGCAGAGATGAAAAAGCCGGGTAATCCCGGCTTTTGCTATTCAGGCAACCGGCTCGATGCCGGTTATCGCCTTAGTTGACCTTGAAGGCGCCCTTCATCATGGCGAAGTGACCGGGGAAGGAGCAGAAGAAGGTGAGGTCCTTGCCCGCCAGACCGTCGGTCTTGAAGGTAACGCTGCTGCTCTCGCCGCCGCCGATCAGCTTGGTGTGAGCCAGTACACGGGGATCATCCTTGGGCAGGTAGTCATTCTCGGCCCCGGCGCTCATCCCGGCAGTCGCCACGGTCTGATAGTCGGCAGTGCTGGCCAGCACCCAGTTGTGACCCATGGCGGTAGCAGGCAGCTTGCCGGTGTGGTTCAGGGTGACCGTCACCTCTTTGCAGGTGGCCGGCACACTCATCTCTTTGAGGTTGTACTGCATGGCATCATTGCCTTCGATGACCAGTACACACTCATCCGCCAGCACCGGGGCAGCCAGGGTACTCAGCAACAGCAGGGTAATCGCCTTTTTCATCATCTTCTCCTTTGATTGGCAATGGATGGCAACGACTTGGCGGATGCGGTTAACGCTTCGCAAAGATGCCGTCTAAATCAACCTTCATTTTACTCAATTGTCTTCAATCGGCTATGGCTTTTGGCCAAAGCTGCGGGCCAGGTCACCAGATGGTGCTGCACTCGCCAATATCTCCCCTCACGGTTGGACGATACGACCCGCTCCAGCCACAGGTTCAAAACTGTTTAATTTTTTCTGCCCTTTTTCCTCCGATTGCACCTATCAGGGCTCGCCCGGCGGGCGCCCCTTGGCTAAGCTAGCGCCCCGATATGAACCTCCTCCAGATGAGAGCGCCGGATGATTGCAATGACCCCCGTGGCGGCCCTGCGCGGCCTGCTGCTGACCCTGCTGCTGGCGCTGGCCGGCTGCCAGCCCACCCCGCCTGCCCAGACCCGCATTCAGGGCAAGACCATGGGCACCTACTATGTGGTGACCCTGAGCGATAGCTACCCCGGTGGGGAACCCGCCCTCAAAAGCGACGTGGAGAGCCTGCTGGCCCGGATGAACAAGGAGATCTCCACCTACGATCCGGGCTCGCTCATCTCCCGTTTCAATCAGGGGCCTGCCAACACCCCGTTTGCCATTCCGCCCGCCATGGCCATCATCGTCCAGCAGGGCCTTGATGCCGGTCGGCTGACCGATGGCAAGCTGGATGTGACCGTGGGGCCTCTGGTCAATCTGTGGGGCTTTGGCCCCGACAAACGGCCAGTCAAGCGACCCGATGAGACGGCCATTGCCGCCGCCCGCCACAAGGTGGGGATCGACAAGCTGACCCTGACCCCGCAGGGGGATCACTTCCTGCTCGAAAAAACGATCCCGGATCTCTATCTCGACCTCTCCACCCTCGGCGAAGGGGCCGCCTCTGACGAGATTGCCGCCCTGCTCGAGGGCAAGGGGGTACACAACTACCTGATCGAAGTGGCCGGTGCGGTGCGCAGCAAGGGCAACAACAGCAAGGGCTCGCCATGGAGAGTGGCCATCGTCGAGCCCTCCGATCAGCCGGGGGCGTTTTCCGATATCGTCATCCCCAACGGCATGGCGCTCAGCACCGCGGGCAGCTATCGCAACTACTACGAGCTGGATGGCCAGCGTTACTCCCATATCATCGATCCCGCCACCGGCCAGCCGGTCACCCACAAGCTGGTCTCCGCCAGCGTGATCACCCCGACCGCACTGGAGGCCGATGCCCTCGATACTGCGCTGATGGTAATGGGACCTGAAGCGGGGATGGCATTTGCCAAACAGCACAAGCTGGCGGTCTATCTCATCATCAAGACCGAACAGGGGTTCAAGGCTGAGTACACGCCGCAATTTGCTCCTTATCTAGCAGAGAAGCGGGCAGAGAAACGCTCCTGAACATAAGGCCCCAACAGCGGGGCCTTATCATTAGGGTTCATTGATGACGGGTTATTCGATGGTCACCCGATGAGGTGCCGGGGTTTCCACCTGCTTGGGCAGTTGCAAGGTGAGGATGCCGTTCTCGAACCTGGCGCTGACCTTGTCCAGCGCCACCTCGACCGGCAACTCCAGGGTGCGCGAGACACTGCCGAAGTAGCGTTCACTGCGCAGGGTTCGCTCATCCTTGTTCTCGCTGTCAAACTGGCGGATCTCCGCCTTCAGGGTCACCTGCTTGCCATGGATATCCACATGAATATCCTCCTTGGCGACGCCCGGCAGCTCGGCCTGCAACAGATAGTTGTCATCACTCTCTTTCAAATCCAGCCTGATCTGGCTCGGTAGCGGATCCCCGTGCAGGGGACGAATATAGAAGCCGGACGCCATATCGCGAAACAGGTCATCGAACAGACTGGTACGGCTCGGTAACAGACTCATTTTTGCTCCCTCCCTGAGTGTTCCATGGACAGATGCAGGCCCTGATGCCTGCCTGATAGGGTCTACAGCTGACCGGAGCGTCTCTCCGGTCCCCTCTATCAGTCTAAAAAGTGCGCCGCAGGCTGCCACCCCATCTGAACTTTATTTGATATGGATCAACCACATGGCCCCGATAAATCCGGAAAAAACGTGACCCGCGAACAGAAAGCGATGCGGCAAAAGCACATTGATTGCCACTTCACGCGCTTTGGTGGCACACTTTCCCTCATCAGCCCGCAGCGCCTCGACCCAGACAGATGCAGACACCTGAACAAGAGCCAGAAAAAAAGAGCCCAGCCAAGCCCCAACGCATTCTGATGGTCAATGAGCAGCGCTCGTTTCAGGTGATGATGAAGGCGATGCTGATCAATCTGGGGATCAGCAACATCACCTACTCCAATACCGCCGAGGATGCGCGGCGCCGCTGCCAGAAGGGCAGTTTCGACATTTATCTCATCGATTACGATCTGGGGGTCGGCGAAAACGGTCGCCAGCTGCTCGAAAGCCTGCGCGACAAAGATCTGATCCCGCCCCAGAGCGTGGTGATCATGGTGAGTGGCGACAGCTCCCGCGCCATGGTGCTGAGCGCGCTGGAAGCCGAACCCGACGAATACCTGATGAAGCCCTTCTCCCAGGAGCAGTTCTCGTTTCGCCTCAAACGCGCCCTCGCCCGGCGCAACGCCCTGGCCAGCGTCTTTAGCGCGCTGGCCGATGACAATCTGGCGGCCCTCATTACCGCCTGCGCCGAGCGGGCCGATGCGGTGCCCCGTTTTGCCAACTACTGCCGCTGCCTGCAGGCCGATACCCACCTCAAGCTGGGTCAGGCACAGGAGGCGCGCGCCCTGATGCGCCAACTGCTGGCCGGGCAGGAGAACAGCTGGGCCCGCCTGACGCTGGGCAAGGCGTGCAACACCCTGGGGCTCCACGAGGAGGCAGTCAGCCATCTGCAGGCGACCCTCAAGAATACCCCGCTGATGGTGGAGGCTCACCTCTGGCTGGCGGAGTCCCTGCTGGCCCTCGGCCATGACGAGCAGGCGCAGCAGGAGCTCAGACGGGCGGTGGATATCTCCCCCCAGTCGGTGCAACTCTCCCGCCGACTGGCGGAGGTGTGCCTGCAGCGCCACGACTACGCCCAGGCCAAGGATGTGCTGCTTGCCCTTATTGATCTGTCGCGCAACTCGATTCATCGCACCCCCCACTATCTGGGGGCCTACATCCAGACCCTGACCCTCTACGCCCTCAACAGCAATGACAGCTACCACATCGCCAACCTGCAAAAGCAGGTCAATTCCGCCCTGTCGCGTATCCGCGATTCGCTGATGATGTCGGAGTTCAACTACCCGGTGTTCGAGCAGATCTGTCAGGCCCGGGTGCAGATTGCGCTGGGGGAGCTGCTCAAGGGCAAGAAGATGCTCTATCGCGCCAACCAGAACTGGCTCGATGAACCAGCCACCATGCCCCCCGCCCTGCTTGGCGAAACCATCCTCGCCCTCTACCAGCTCGGCGAGTTCGAGTATGCCGAGAGCCTGCAGGGACTGCTGGCGGAGGATGAAGACCGGCTGCTCACCACCTGCATTCAGGCAACCCGGGATGACAAGACGGTGCTGGAGCGGCGTCAGCGCTACCAGCAGCTCAACGATCTGGGGATCAAGGCCTATCAGAGCGGCGAGCTGGAGCAGGCCCTCGGCCACTTCCGCGAAGCCCTGCGCCGTGCCCCCGCCAACACTGGTGCGGCCCTCAACAAGATCCAGGTGTTGCTGCAACTGATGCAGAAAAACCGCAAGAGCCCGGAATTTGGCGCCGAGTGCAAAGACACTCTGGACGTGCTCGACGGCATTCCCCTCAACCCGGCCCAACAGGAGCGTTTTCGCAAGTTACGTCAGGAGTTCAACCAGTTCAGCTAAGACGCCGCCACGCCCCCTTTTCCCCGCCTATGCTGAAACCAGTTCGGCAATGCGAGGGAAACGAAGATGGCGATGTGTCGTTATCTGGTGGCCGATGGCCGCCACTGCAGTGAAGAGGCTGGCGAGCACGAGCTCTGCCACTGGCATGATCCCCACAGACCCCATCAGGAAGCCCACACCGCCGAGGCGCTCGAACAGTACGTTCGCGCTGGCGGTCTCTGCCACGGCCTGCAGTTGTCACGGGCCAATCTGGCTGGTCTCAATCTGGTCAACAAGGAGTCCGAACAGGGATTTTTGCTGGAGCAGTGCAACCTCTATCGCGCCAACCTGCGCGGTGGCCACCTCTACGGCCTGCGCATGAAGGGCGGCAGCCTGATGAAGGCCGATCTCAGTGATGCCAACCTCCAGTGCGCCACCCTCGATGACGTCAACCTGCTCGGCATCCGCTGGCACAACACCCGGCTCGACAACATGCAGACCGGAAAACGGGTGATGCAGGATCGCAAGGGGCGCCGCGAACGGGATCCCAAACAGGCGCGTGTCTGGTTCAAGGAGGCGGAAGAGACCTACCGGGATCTGCGCAAAGCCTCCGAGGCGCAGGGGATCTTCACCATGTCCGGCAACTATATCCAGCAGGAGCTCACCATGCGCCGGCTGCAACTGCCGCTCTGGTCGAGCCAGCGCTTTACCTCCTGGGTGGTCGATCTGTTCTGCGGCTATGGCGAGGCCCCGATGCGGGTGGTGCTCTTCTCCCTGCTGCTCATCTTTATCTGCAGCATTTTTTACTTCTTCTGCGGCCTCAACTTCTCCGGCAACCACCTAATCTATCGGCCGGATGCCCCCTTCGAACAGAACGCCATCTTCCTGCTCGAGTGCCTCTACTACAGCGTGGTCACCTTCACCACCCTGGGCTATGGCGACTTTACCCCGGTCGGCCTCTCAAGGCTCTTCGCCGCCTTCGAGGCCTTTACCGGCAGCTTCACGCTGGCGCTGTTTGTGGTGGTGTTTGTCAAGAAGATGACCCGCTGATCTCTCCCCCCAGCCAAGCGGGCGTGCCACTGACGCAGGCCCGCAGCCAAACTTGCATCCACCGACGATTCCTAGTCCAATAGCGACTTATAAAAATGACATGAGCATCCCGGACATGAAGATCATCTCTTTCAATATCAACGGCCTGCGCGCCCGCCTGCACCAACTGCAAGCCATCATCGACAAGCACCAGCCCGATGTGATCGGCCTGCAGGAGATCAAGGTGCACGATGAAGCCTTCCCGCTGGCCGATGTGGAGGCCATGGGCTATCACGTGGAGTTTCACGGCCAGAAAGCCCACTACGGGGTCGCCATCATGAGCAAGCAGAAGCCGGTCAAGGTGGAGAAAGGCTTCCCCACCGACAACGAAGAGGCGCAGCGCCGGATGATCATGGCCACCTTCGAGCGCGAAGACGGTTCCCTCATCAAGGTAATGAACGGCTACTTCCCGCAGGGTGAAAGTCAGGATCACGAGACCAAGTTCCCGGCCAAACAGAAGTTTTATGAAGATCTGCAGCACTATCTCGAAACCAACCACACCCCGGACGACCAGCTGGTGCTGATCGGGGATATGAATATCTCCCCCACCGATCTCGACATCGGTATCGGCGAAGCGAACCGCAAGCGCTGGCTGCGAGATGGCAAGTGCTCCTTCCTGCCCATCGAGCGCGAATGGATGGAACGGCTGAAAGGGTTCGGCCTGACCGACACCTTCCGCGCCGCCAACCCCACCGAGTGCGAGCGTTTCTCCTGGTTTGACTACCGCTCCAGGGGCTTTGACGAGAACCGCGGCCTGCGCATCGACCTCATCATGGCCTCCGACGCCCTCAAGGACTCAGTAACCGAGACCGGTATCGACTATGAGCTGCGCGGCATCGAAAAACCCTCCGACCACGCTCCCATCTGGGCCTGCTTCGCCTGATGTGGCGCCGGATGCCGCAATGATATCGCCAATCTGTGAAGCGGCTCGCGGTTGCCTGCGATAAAAGGGCGTAAACAGCCTATCCAGACAAGGTGCCTCAGGGCACCTTCTTTTTGCAGCAAGGAGTGCCAGCAGTGACCCCAACTCACCTTCCTCTCTCCCCCGCCCGTTTTCTGGCCCTGCGCCTGTTGCCCGGGGAGGATCTTATCGCCGGATTGCGCGCCCATATGGTCCGACATGGCCTGCAGGCGGCCTGGATCGCCGGGGCGGTCGGCAGCCTGACCCACGCCAACCTGCGCTATGCCGCCCAGCCCGATGGCACCCTGCTGGAGGGGGCCTTCGAGGTAATCGCCCTCGGCGGCACCCTGGATCCGGAGTGCGAACACCTGCATCTCTCCATCTCTGACGAGCAGGGATTGATGCGCGGCGGCCACGTGCTGCCCGGTTGCCGGGTGCGCACCACCCTCGAGCTGGTAGTCGGAGAGCTGGAGGCGTACCGTTTTGGCCGTGCCCCCTGCCCCCAATCCGGTTATGAAGAGCTGCTCATTACCCCCAGAACCTTGTGAGGATCACTATGTCCGTCAGTAAACTCTCCAGCTACAACCTGGCTTTTATGGTCATCTGCATCGCCATCAACATGGTGGCGGGACAGGCCGTCTCCATGCTCAAGCTGCCCATCTTCCTCGACTCCATCGGGACTGTGCTCTGCGCCATTCTGGCGGGCCCCTGGATGGCGATCGCCACCGGTCTGCTCACCAACCTGCTGTGGGGCCTGCTCACCGGCCCCATCGCCGCAGCCTTTGCCCCGGTCGCCATGATGATTGGTCTCAGTGCCGGTCTGATGGCGCGCGCGGGCTGGTTCAACAATCTGCCCAAGGTAGTGGTGAGCAGCGTGGTGATCACCCTGGCGCTCACCCTGGTGGCCATTCCCATCCGCTCCTACCTGTTTGGTGGCGCCACCGGCAGCGGTGCTGACTTTATGGTTGCCTACCTGCACGCCATGGGCAGCGATCTGCAAGAGTCGGTCGCCGTCACCGTGCTCGGCACCAACCTGCTGGACAAGCTACTGACCGTGCTGATCGCCTGGGGGCTGGTACGCCGCCTGCCGCAGCGCACCCTGCGCCACTTCCCGCAGATGGCCGCCGTGCGCTGATGCACCCGTTTACCTCCCTCGCACTCTGGCTGTGGTTTTCGGTCACGGCCAGCGTGCTGCCGCCCCCCTGGCTCTGGGGCTGGAGCCTGCTGCCGCTGCTCGCGTTAATGGTGCTACCGGGAGCCCGCTCCCGGGTCAAGCTGGTGCTGGCGGTGATGCTGCCGCTGGGATTGGGGCTCTATCTGGTTCACGGCCCCTGGTTGCGGATCCTGCTCGGCATGCCAGCGGTTCCTGCCAGCGAAACCGTCCCCATTCTGCCCCTCTGGTGTCGCCTGCTCGCCTGTCTCGCCAGCGCCCAACTCTGGCTGTGGGCGGTCTCGACCGAGCGCTTTGTCCATGCGCTGTTTGCCAGCCGGCTGCCCATCGCCCTCTCCTACCTCTGCTGCGGTCCGCTGCTGCTCAAGGAGCAACTTGGCCACCAGCTGCGGGCGATAAAGGAGGCCCAGCTGGCCCGTGGCGTCCCCTTTGATGGCCATCCGTTGGCCCGGCTGCGCGCTACCATTCCGCTGCTCTCGCCGCTGGTCGGGCAGGCGTTGAGCGAACTGGCCACCCGCAGCATGGCGCTGGATCTGCGGGGCTTTCGCAGCCAGCCGACCCGCACTCGCGTGGTCGAGATCCCGCAGCGGCGCCATGAGCCGCTGCTGCGCTATCTGTTGCTGGCACTGGTGCTACTGGAGATTGTCTGGAGGTGGTGGCCATGATCTCGCTGCAAGGGTTGACCATCGGCCATGCGGCCCATCCTGACCACTTCCAGCTGGGGCCCCTCGACATTGAATTGGGTGCTGGCCAGTGGCTCACCATCCTCGGCGGCAACGGGGCAGGAAAATCCCTGCTGGCTCAACTGCTGGCGGGAGGCTGGTCGCAGCTGCACCTCGACACCCTGGCCGGGACAGGCATCATCCTCGGTACTGCCCACGACGGGGGGCAGCTCAATGAACAGGCGGCCCAACGCCAATGGGTGCAGCAATCCCCCTATCTGCAATTTTCCGGCTGCTGCTTTTCGGTAGCCGATGAGGTGGCCTTCGGCCCCGCCAATCTGGCGCTGCCGATGGCCGAGGTCCGTCGGCGGGTGGCTGATGCTATGGCGTGCTGTCACTGCGAGGAATTGGCGACGCAACATCCGCTCTCCCTGTCGGGAGGGCAGGCCCAGCGGGTGGTGCTGGCCTGTGCGCTGGCGATGCAGCCCAAACTGTTGATCCTGGATCAGGCCTTCAGCCGCCTGACCCCGGAGGCGAGCCACACCCTGCTGCGGCAGATCCGCCACTACAGCGAGCTGAGCGGCTGCAGCGTCATCTTGCTGGAGCAGCGGCTTTTTCCGGCCGCTCACTATTGCGAGCAGTTCGTACTGCTCGACCATGGCCGCCAGCTGACCAGCGGCGAACTGGGCGAGGTGCTGCCCCATCTGCCCGGGCGGGTGATCCTGCCAGACTCCCTGCGCGAGGCGTTGCTGGCGCGCGACCCGCACCATAACCCCTACCCTCTGGCCATTTTGCGGGAATTTTATGCTGAGCTTTGACCGCCTTTGTTTCTCGTGGGCGCCGGACAATCCCTGCCTGCACAACATCACATTGCAGATTGCCAGCGGGGAGCAAGTAGCCATCGTCGGGGATAACGGCGCAGGCAAGTCGACCCTGCTGCGCCTGGCGGCGGGCCTGCTGGCCCCCACCTCCGGCACGGTGAACTGGCAACAACAGGCGCTCTGCGAGCAGCGGGCACTGGCGCGCGCCAGTCAGATCGGTTTTCTGTTTCAGGAGTCGGAGCGCCAGCTATTTCACAGCCGGGTCGACGATGAAATCGCCTTTGGCCTGCGCCTGCAAAAACAGCCGGGGGAAGAGATCCGGGAACGGGTGGCGGCGGCACTGACGCAGTGCGAGTTGACAGCGTGGGCAGCATCCCACCCGCTGGATCTCGATGCCGGTCAGCGGCGGATGGTGGCGGTGGCCTGCCTCCATGCCATGCAGCCCGCCTTGCTGCTGCTCGATGAGCCGAGCCGAGATTTCGATCCCCATTGGCTTGCCATTCTGGAGCGCTGGCTTGTCAGCGAACGGGCGAAGGGCACCACCATAGTAGCCATCAGTCACGACGCCGAATTTGTCAGACGCAACTTCACCACCCTGATCGAGCTCAAAGCCGGGCGTCTGGTGGCCCACGGCCCCGCAGCCGAACGACTCTCCGCTCTCAATGGCTATCACCAAGACGAGAAGAGCAGTGCCCTGTTGCTGGCCGCCCTCGCTCGGGCCGAACATCCCCGCTGAGCTTCGCCACATTGGAAAAAGTCAGGCTTTTTTCGTCAATCGGCAACCTTGATTGCCACCTTGAGAAGGCTGGGTTCAGATTACAGACCTATCATCTCTCATTCCTCTCATAAAAAAGTTGTTTTTTTAATCATGAAGTTAATGATGTGTATGGAGTGTTTTGCTGAACGCAGCAACCGGGATCGATTGAACAGGAGTGTGATGATGAAGGTGCCCCTTGCCGGAAAAGAGATGTACAAACGTAGCTTGCTGACCCTGGCGCTGATTGGCGGATTGACCGCCTGCGGTGGCGAGACGACCCAGACGGCCCAGACCATGCCCGCCGTCCCCGTGGTGGTCGCCGAAGCCACCCTGACCGATGTACCATTGACCACCGAGATGGTGGGCGAGACCGCCGGTTTTCGCGAGATCGATGTGCGCTCCCGGGTCAATGGCATCCTGCTCAAGCGCACCTATGTGGAAGGCCAGCCGGTCACCGCCGGTCAGGAGCTGTTTCTAATTGATCCCGAACCCTACAAGGTGGCGCTGGAGCAGGCCAAGGGGACCCTGGCTCAGGAGCAGGCGCGTCTGAACAAGGCCCGTGCCGATCGGGATCGCATCATTCCCCTGTTCAAACGTCAGGTGGTGAGCCGCCAAGACTATGACAACACCATCGCCAACTACGAAGCCGCCATCGCCAGCCATCAGGCGGCTCAGGCCATGGTAAAAGAGGCGGAACTCAACCTCAGCTACACCCGGGTGACCGCCCCCATCAACGGCATGGCGAGCAAGAGCTCCCAATCCGAGGGGAGTCTTATCTCCACCAGCGGCGAAAATGGTCTGCTCACCACCATCACCCAGTTTGATCCCCTCTACGTCAACTTCTCCTACTCGGAGCAGGATCGCCTCAATTTCGAGAACTCGGTAAAGAAAGGGATCATTGAAGCCAAGGACGCCACCACCTGGCGCACCCATATTCGCCTCGCCGATGGCTCCGTCTATCCGGAAGCGGGCAAGCTCAACTTCTCCGACAACCGGGTCGATCCGCAGACCGGTACCATCCGTGCCCGTGCCATCTTCGACAACAAGGACGGCGTGCTGCTGCCCGGTCAGTTTGTCCGCATGACCATCGATCTGGGCCTGCGCAAAAACGCCATCGTGGTGCCGCCGCGCGCCATCGTCCAGTCTCAAGCCGACCGCATGGTGATGGTGGTGGATGCCGACAACAAGGTGATCCCGCGTCCGGTCAAGCTGGGACCTGTGGTCACCGATGGTGTGCTGATCGACAGTGGCCTCAATGCCGGTGACCGTTACATTGTCGAAGGCCTGATGAAAGCTCGCCCCGGCGCCGTGGTCAAACCGGTCTCGGCCGACGAGATGAAGGCCATCACCACCAAGGTGGTCAGCCAGTCTGCGGCCAAGTAAGGAGCCCGTATGTTTTCCAAGTTCTTCATAGAACGCCCCATCTTCGCCAGCGTGATTTCGATCATTATCGTGCTGAGCGGATTGGCGGCGATGCGTTCGCTCCCCATCGAGCAGTATCCCCAGATCACCCCACCCGTAGTGCAAGTCACGGCCTACTACTCGGGCGCGACTCCAGAAGTGATCTCTCAGACCGTAGCCGCGCCACTGGAGCAGCAGATCAACGGTGTAGAAAACATGATCTACATGCAGTCGGGATCAGCCTCCAACGGTCAGATGAGCCTCAACGTCTACTTCGACATCGGCACCGATCCGGACCAGGCCACCATCAACGTCAACAACCGGGTCTCGGCCGCCATGGCCCAGCTACCGGATGAGGTGAAAAAGCAGGGGGTAACGGTTCGCAAAAAATCCACCTCGATCCTGCAGGTAGTGACACTGCAGTCTCCGGACGGAGAATTTGATACCACCTACCTGTCGAACTACGCCCTGCTCAACATCATTGACGAGCTCAAGCGGATTCCCGGCCTGGGTGATGCGACCCTGTTTGGCGGTACCGACTATGCCATGCGGATCTGGTTGCGACCGGATCGGCTGGCCCAGCTCGAACTCACCCCGAGCGATGTGATCGGCGCCATTCGCGAGCAGAACACCCAGTTCGCGGCAGGCAAAATCGGCGCCCAGCCCACCACGACCCCTATCGACTTCACCTACACGGTGCAGACCAAGGGTCGCCTTGAAGATGTTAAGGAGTTCCAGGACATCATCGTCCGCTCCATGCCCGATGGCTCCAAGATCCGGGTGCGCGATGTCGCTCGGGTCGAGCTGGGCGGCAAGGATTACGATGTGACCGCCAGTGTCAATGGCAAGTCGGCCATCGGTATTTTCACCTACCTGCAACCGGGCGCCAATGCGGTGCAAGTGGCAGAGGATGTGGAAAAAACCATGACCCGCCTGCAGGAGCGCTTCCCGCAGGGACTGGAATACCGTATTCCCTATGACACCACCGAATTCGTGAAAATCTCCATCGAAGAGGTGGTCCACACCCTGTTCGAGGCGATCTTGCTGGTGTTCGTGGTGGTCTACCTGTTCCTGCAGAACTTCCGTGCCACCCTGATCCCCTGTATCGCGGTACCGGTATCCTTGATCGGGACCTTCGCCGGCATGCTGGTGCTCGGCTTCTCCATCAACCTGCTGACCCTGTTTGGCATGGTGCTCGCCATCGGTATCGTGGTGGATGACGCCATCGTGGTGCTCGAAAACGTCGAGCGGATCATGAACGAGAAGAAGTGTTCGCCCAAAGAGGCTGCCATCCTCGCCATGAAAGAGGTGTCCGGTCCGGTAGTCGCCATCGTGTTGGTGCTCTGCGCCGTGTTCCTGCCAGTCGCCTTTATGGGTGGCATGACAGGGGTGATGTACAAGCAGTTCGCTATCACGGTCGCGGTCTCGGTCGCCATCTCCGGTCTGGTGGCGCTGACCCTCTCCCCTGCCCTGTGCGCCGTACTATTGAAAGAGGGGCACCACAAACCGGCCCGCTTCTTCGTCTGGTTCAACAGCAGTTTTGACAAGCTGACCAACCGTTATGTGCGCGGTGTGGCCTTCCTCAACCGCCGGGTTGGCGTGGCCTTTTGCATCATTGCGGTGATCGTCGGATCGATCGGCATTCTACTGATGAAGGTGCCTGGTGAGCTGGTGCCCAATGAAGATCAGGGATACCTCATCTCCTCCATCATGTTGCCGGATGCGGCGTCATTGACCCGTACCCAGGCAGTGGCCAAGAATTTCGACAAGATCATCATGAACAACCCGAACGTGCAGGATGTGGTGACCTTCTCGGGTTTCGATATTCTCTCCAACTCCATTGTCAGCAACCGGGGGCTCTCTTTCATTCCTTTGAAAGATTGGGCAGAGCGGAGCGAGGCGGGACAAAGCTCGTTCGATCTGGCCAAGAAGTTCCAAGGCTATAGTGCATTCGGGCTGGCTGATGGCTTTGTCGCCTCATTCAACCCGCCACCCATTCAGGGGATGTCCACCACCGGTGGCCTCGAAGCCTATCTGCAAAACCGTGGCACCGGCGATGCCCAGGCCTTCTCCGGCGAAGTGGAGCGCCTCCTGGAAGCAGCCAAACAACGACCGGAGTTTGCCAGCGTCACCACCACCTACCGCGCCAACGTGCCACAGGTCTATCTGGACCTTGATCGCGAAAAGGCCAAGGCACTGGGGCTGCCGATCAATGCGGTGTTTGACACCATGCAAGCCACCTTCGGTCAGGTCTATGTCAACGACTTCAACCAGTTCGGCCGCACCTACCGGGTGCAGTTGCAGTCCGAGGCGGACTACCGCGCCAAGAAGAGCGACATCCGTAACGTCTATGTCCGCTCCGACAAGGGAGAGATGATCCCGCTCAGCAGTCTGGTGACGGTGCGTGACGCCACCGGCCCCGAACTGGTGGAGCGCTTCAACATCTTCCAGGCTGCCAAGATCATGGCCCAGCCCGCCCCCGGCTACAGCTCGGGTCAGGCCATCGCTGCGCTGGAAGCGGTCGCCAACGATACGCTGGGCAACGATGCCAAGCTGGAGTGGACCGGTTCCGCCTATCAGGAGAAAGCGGCCGCAGGCAGCGCAGGCACAGCGTTCGGCTTCGGTATCGTGATGATCTTCCTCATTTTGGCCGCCCAGTATGAACGCTGGACCCTGCCGTTTGCGGTGATCACCGCCGTGCCGTTCGCCCTGTTCGGCGCCCTGCTGGCCACCTGGCTGGTGGGCCTGACCAACAACGTCTACTTCCAGATCGGGCTGGTGACGCTCGTCGGCCTTGCCGCCAAGAACGCCATCCTGATCGTGGAGTTCGCGGTGATGAAACACGAAGAGGGGATGAGCCTCATCGAGTCGGCACTGGAGGCGGCGCGCCTGCGTTTCCGCCCCATCGTGATGACCTCGCTCGCCTTCATCCTCGGCTGTGTGCCGCTGGTCACCTCCAGCGGTGCCGGTGCAGCAAGCCGTCACGCCCTCGGCTGGCCGGTGATCGGCGGCATGCTGGCGGCCACCTTTATCGCCATCTTCTTTATCCCGCTCTTCTTCCGGCTCATCATGCGCCGCTCGGAGAAACAGGCCTGACCACTTCGGTCTCGCTCACCAAGCCCCTCCCTCATGGCGGGGCTTTTTTATGTCCGTGCGTTACATGGCAAACAGATAGGCCTTCATCGCCTTGAGACGCACAGTGGCAGCACCGATGATGTCGATAAAGCCGAGCAGCGGATGGGGTTTGTGTGCCGAGATCCAGGCCGAACCGGTCGCCCCGATGGGCAGCACGACCCCTTCCGGCTCCAGCATGTCTAGCACCACGGTACGGCCATGGCTGGACATGTTGTTGCCCACATGTTGGCGCACATGCTGATCACCCTGCATCGCGTTCAGCTGGGCCTCACCCGTGCCGGTACGCACCGAGTGAACCCGAGCCCGGAATACCCGCCCCGGATAGGCATCCACATAGAATTCGGCAAACTGGCCCGGTTCAATGGCGCGGTAGCTCTGATCCGGAATGCGAAACTCCAGAAACTTGCGCGAGGTATCGTAGAGGTGCATGTTGCCGGTACGCGAGCCGTTGGCCAGATTGACCACCGACACCTGACCGTCGAACGGGGCACGGATCACCTTCTCTTCGTTCCGCCGTTGTTGCAACGCCAGCTCGCTCCCCAGATTCTGCACCTGGGCCTCGATCATCTTCACCTTGGCCTCGCTGACACTCTGTTGCGCCAGATCACCATCGATCTGGGCCTGCAACTGATCGCGGCTCTGAATGCTGGAGTAGCTGCCCAGCTGGGTCAACCGCGCCAGCTCTTTGCGATTGAGGGTCAGCCGCGACAAAATGGCGCGCTGCTGGCTCAGCTCGGCGCTGATCTGGGCCTGCTGGGCGTCGATCTGGTGGCTCAGGGCTTGTGCCTTGCCATCGCTCTCCCAGTTGGCGAGGGTGTAGATGGGCTGGCCCTTCTTCACCTGCTGGTTGTGGACGACATGGATCTCGTCGATCTGGTGGAACTGGTTGGTGCCCAGCAAGGGGCCCAGCACCGCATGAGGCGCCTTGACCGTGGCCGAATCGGTGAAGTCCACCGGCGCCAGATGGCGGGAGGTGGTCAGCAATCCGAGGGCCAGCAAGGCCCCGATCGCGGTGCTCCAGAAACCGGTCTTGAGGTTCCAGGGCAGCACCTTCAGCTTGACCAGCAACCAGACGATCAGGATATAGGGCAGCAGGATCTCTTTCACGATGGCTCCCCTTGATGACGACCACGGCGAATCCCATGGCCGATGATCTGGCTCATCCGCTCGGCCAGCACATCCCAGCGGGCAAAGGCGATAATGATGGCCAGCACCCACCAGGTCTTGTCGATAAACAGCCCGCACAGGGAGAGGGCGAACACCAGGGTGATATGTACCGACTCGGACAATTTGGCACGATGCACGGCAATCTCGTGCAGTTGCCACAACAGATGGATCAGATAGAGCACGACATAGAGGGTAATGACGGTGATCACCCCCATAAAGATCTCGGAATCGAGCAGTACCATGATGGCTGGCAGGGGATGACTGAACTGAGCTGCATCAACCGGATAGATGCTGGCCCCTTTCGAGAAGAAAATTACCAGAGCGACCGTGACCAGAATAAACGCCAGGCGCCAAAGCCACCGTGCTAACGCAGAGGCAGGTTGTGATGACATTCGCTGTTGCTCCTCGTGTAACGGGTGATCAAACGGGTGTCCCTCGAGGGTCACCCGGCTCATACCCCCGCCGGTTGGCAATAACCAGACCGGCTACGGGCAGGATGGAGAAGCCCCCAACCTGTGGGGGCTTGCTTGACTCACGCCTCAGAACTGGTGCTGCACACCGATATTGAAGAAGTTGAGATAGCTGTTGTTGTAGGTGCCGGAGATCTCCGGACGCCCCTTACCATTTTGGTAAACCGCCATATCCCCCAACCAGGCCAGGGTGTAGCTGGCTTCCAGCTTGGTGGCCGGGCTCAGCTGGTAGCTGGCACCCAGACCCCAACGCCATCCCTCACCCATCGGCAAGTTGACGGTACGGTGGACATCGTCCACGGCACTGCTGTCATAAGCGATGCCACTGCTCAGACGCAGAGCGGGGGTAACGTCGAACTGGGTACCCAGGCTGAGGTGCCAAGTGTCCTTGTAGTGCATATCAACGGTTGTGCTATATGGCACAGAATTCACGTCAATGTCACCAAAGCGGGACCACTGCTGCCAGTTGGCGCTGGCCAGCAAGGCCCACTGGTCGTTGAGCTGGTGATAACCACTCAGGGTGACGGTCTGCGGGATCATCATATCGACGCCCAGACCGGCAAGATTGACCTGGGTAAACAGCTGATCTTCCAGCTTCCACTTCAGTTCGGAGAAGTAGCTCAGGCCGATGCGGGAGTGTTGATCCAGCTCGTAGAGCACCCCGAAGGAGCCGCCATAGGCCCAATCGCTATCGGAGAACTCACGACCCGCGAAATGATTTGCCGTCATATCCAGCGAGGTATCCAGACTGCCGTGCATGGCGATCAGGCTGGCCCCCACCGACCAGTTGGCGTCGATGCGGTAGGCCAGGCTCGGGGCAAAAGCGATGCCGGTCAGCTTGGCGGCTTGCACATAGCCGCTGCCCTTCCAGCCATCACCATAATCGATACCCAGACCATGGCTGCCAAACATGCCGAAACCGGCGACCCACTGGTCATTGATGGCATGGGTCAGATAGACGCTGCCGAGCGGCGCGGTCTGCAACGCATTGCCGCCGTTGTTGCCGCCATTGTCCAGATCCAGCTCGAGATCGCCGTATACCACACCGCCATTGACCTGCAGCTGGGTACCTTCCAGCTTGGTCATACCGGCCGGGTTGCTGGCGATGGTCTCTGCCCCCTGGGCACGGGCGGCAGCCCCTGCGTTGGCCAGCGCACTGTTGGCAGTGCTGGTTTCGTAGAGGGCAAGGCCGCCAGCCATTGCTGAAGGGCTCAGCAAAGCGGCAAGCATCAGCGACAGCAGTCGTTGCTGCATTTCGATACTCCTGAATAGTGAACAAGGGGGCACCCGAGAGGGTGTGCATCTCAACAAATGACATTTCTGTGTCTGGCAATCAGCATCCGGGAGGCCAACGGCTTTATATTGCACGTTCGTGGCGTCACGCTATTGAAGGGTTGGCAAGCATGTTGTGAGGCCCGCTTCCCTGTTGCAACCGGCATCCGGACGCAGGAAACGCACCATCACTCAATAGTGGTGATTGACTGGCGCGCATCCTAACGGGATGAGCGGCAAGCTTCATTAGGGTTGGGCATACGCAATAGTTAAGTATTACTTAACTGTTTAGCCTCAACACCCCAGCCCTGTTACACAGCACAGGCCCAGGTCCCTCTTCTGCCAGCAGGGAATGGCGGATAAGGCTCACCCTGAGCGGCGAGTGTAACCGCCTCTCCGACAGCCGGTTTTCCCCTCCCCAGTTTTCCCGTTTGCGGGATGCAGCGCAAAATGGCACCGCCATCCTCATCTAGAATCAGAGGACATCATCCGGGAGTGATTTCATGCTGATCGAATGGTGGCTCTCAGCCACCCTGGCAAGCTCGACCCTGACGGCCTGCGGCCACCATGACTATCCTCCGTGGAACTGGCACGCGGACGGCAAGATTGTGGGCGTCTGTGCCGAGGTAGTGAGCACTCTCTATCAACGGCTCGGCCTCAAGGTCGATCTCTCCTATGTGGGGCCATGGGCTCGCTGTCAGCAAAAGGTGGCAGCGGGCGAGGTGGACATCAACATCTGTGCCCTGCGCAACGAGGAGAGATCGCGCTACTCCCGTTTTACCCAGACCCCGATGGCGATCAACGACATGGCGGTGTTTGTGCGCCAGCCCAGCAACCGCTTGCTGCAACAACGGGATGATCTGACCGGATTGCGGGGCGCCATGATGATAGGGGTCAGCCTCGGCAGCGAGCTGGATGGTTTTTTGCAAGACCATACCCGCATCCACAGGGTCAACTCCCTCAAACAGGTATTTGGCCTGCTGGCCAATGACAGAGTGGACTTCGTGCCGTATGGCCGCTCTTCCGGCCGACTGTTCCTGAGAGAAAATTACCCGGATAGCGGTCTGGCGGATCTGTTGTGGCCACTGCAGCGGGGCGAGCTCTATATTTCCGTCTCGCTCCGTTCCCCCCATCTTGGCACCCTGGAGCAACTGGAACCCATGCTGCAGGCACCGGGAATGAGCCAGTGGATAGACCAGTTGCTGGAAAAATACAGTGACCTCTACCTGCAGCAGCAGCGCCAGCAGAAGCCTTGACCTTCTCCTGCGAGCAAGGTTTAGAGTTTGGCAACTCGCCCCCTAAGGATGCCCGGATTGTCACTCACCCAGCTTGCTGCAAGATTGCCCTCAGTTGCTCTGGCCCGGCTATTGCTGGCGCTGCTGCTCATCTGCAACCTGACCCTCTGCATCAGCTGGCACGAGGCGCAACCCGCGCTCGACACCTCGCCCCGACAAATGGCCTCCCAGCCTCACAGCATGGTGATGGGTGGCGATGAGCCGATGGCGGTCATGGATCACCAAACCCCTACCGCGTCCCTCTCCTGCCATCAGGGGATGGGAGATGACGCCACCCCAAGCGGTGACTGCCAGATGCAGACCGGCGTCTCTGGCGCAGCCAACACCCTGCCGCTGTTTGGCATGCTGCTCTCCCTGTTTATCTTGCCGCTGCTGCTACTGCCCACTGGAGCGGCGAGCAGCGTACTGGACAACTGGCTGCGCGACCCCTTCTTGCGATCCCGCGGTACTCACCCTCCCTCCTGGCCGCGCCGACATCTGATGCTGTCGGTGCTGCGTCACTAGAACGATCTTCTACTGCGTGCCTGCGGCAAGCTTGACCTTGCCCGTGTCTGCACGCCTTGCTTGACCCTGTGACCACTGGCCCCGCCAGCAGCAGGGAGCCGTGCGTCTGCTGACTCGTCAGCAACGCCCCGTTTGCCGCCAGCCCCTTGGGTGATGCCTTGCACCTCACCCGCCCGGCGGCCTGCACAAGAGAAGACGTATCATGTCACCAGCCCACTTTTCACCGTCCAAGGTTGCGGCCTTCGCGAGCACCCTATCCTCCTGCACGTTCTGCACGCAGATCCGCGCTGGAGGCCACTCATGAACAAGACCATCCTGATGTCAGCCCTGTTGCTCGCCCTTGGTGCCGGTGGCGGCTACTGGGTCGCCAAACAGAGCACCGCTGGCACCGCGGCCAAGGAGAAGACACCCCTTTACTGGGTCAACCCCATGGATCCCCGCGACAAGCGCGATGCCCCCGCCAAGGACAACATGGGGATGGACTTTATCCCCATCTATGAGGAGCAAAAAAATGGCTCGCCGGGCACAGTCACCATCAGCCCCGAGATCCAGCAGAACCTGGGGGTACGGCTCGCCAAGGTGGAGAAGCTGCCCATCCACCAGCAGATCGAAACGGTGGGCTATGTCGGCTATGACGAAGACAAACTGGAGGCTGTCAACGCCCGCATGGCGGGCTGGATCCGTACCCTCGCCATCAAGAGCGAGGGGCAGCAGGTGACCAAAGGCTCCTTGCTCTACGAGATCTACGCCCCGGATCTGGTCAACGCCCAGCACGAGTATCTGCTGGCCCTCAACACGGCTAACCCGCTGCTGCTGCGCGCCGCCGAGGGCAAGCTCAAGTCCCTGCAGGTACCGGCAGATCAGATTGCGGCCCTCAAACGCAGCCGTCAGGTGCGCGAAACCATTGGCATCTATGCCCCCAGCAGCGGCTATGTCTCCGAGCTCAAGGTGCGCGAGGGGCAGTATGTGGAGCCCGCTGCGGCCCTCTTTAACATCAGCACCCTCAAGCAGGTGTGGGTCAGTGCCGAGGTGTTCGAACGTCAGGCCGCCCAACTGAAAGTGGGGGATCCGGTCACCATGACCCTCGACTATGCCCCCGGTCGTAGTTGGCAAGGTAAGGTGGATTACCTCTACCCGACTCTGGATGCTGCCACCCGCACCCTCAAGGTGCGGCTGCGCTTCGCCAACCCGGACGAGTTTCTGAAACCCAATATGTTCGCCAAGGTGAGCATTCGCACCGGGCAGGGGGAACCCCGGCTGGTGGTACCAAGCGAAGCGGTGATCCGCACCGGCAGTCAGGATCGGCTGGTGCTGGCACTGGGGGATGGCAACTTCAAGTCGGTGGCTGTCACCCTCGGCCCCCAGTTTGGCGACAAGGTCGCCATCAAGGCAGGGGTAGAGGCTGGGGATAGCATCGTCAGCTCGGCGCAGTTCCTGCTCGACTCCGAATCGGCCATCGATTCAGATTTCCAGCGTATGACGGCGGTGCGTCCCGCCCTGGTGTGGACCCAGGGCGAGGTTGAAAGCATCGATCTGGCCAACCGCACCCTGATGGTCTCCCACCAGCCCATCCCGGAGTGGCAGTGGCCCGCCATGGAGATGGAGTTCACCGTCGCCGACGGTGTGGACATCAGCAAGCTGGCCGAGGGGCAGACCCTGCACCTGCAAGTGATGCAGGAGGGGGATGAGTACCGCATCACCACCATCCATCAGGAGAAGGCACCCGATACTAACGGCGACGCCAAGCCTGCAACGGATGAGATGGAAGGGATGGACCATAGCCAGCACGATATGGGAGCCAAGTCATGATCCCTGCCATCATTTGCTACCTTGCCGATAAACAGGCTCAGCTCTCTGCACCAAATGAGCAAGGAGCCCAATCATGATCCCGTCGATTATTCGCTGGTCAGTGGGCAACCGCTTTCTGGTACTGCTGTTGACCCTCATGCTCACCGCCTGGGGGCTCTGGTCGGTCAAACAGACCCCGGTAGACGCCCTGCCGGATCTCTCTGACGTGCAGGTGATCATCAAGACGGCCTATCCGGGCCAAGCGCCCCAGGTGGTGGAGGATCAGGTCACCTATCCGCTCACCACCGCCATGCTGGCGGTGCCGGGGGCAACCACGGTGCGCGGCTACTCATTCTTCGGCGACTCCTTCGTCTACGTGCTGTTTGACGACAACACCGACCTCTACTGGGCCCGAGCCCGGGTGCTGGAGTACCTAAGCCAGGTTGCGCCCAACCTGCCCGCCTCCGCCCGCCCCCAGCTCGGCCCCGATGCCACCGGGGTGGGTTGGGTCTACCAGTACGCGCTGGTGGACAGAACCGGCAAGCACGACCTCAGCGAGCTCACCTCGCTGCAAAACTGGTTCCTCAAATACGAACTGCAGACGGTAAACGGGGTCTCCGAGGTCGCCACAGTCGGCGGCATGGTGCGCCAGTATCAGGTACGGGTCGATCCGGACAAGCTGCGCGCCTACGGTATCCCGCTCTCCCTTATCGAGACCGCCATCAAACAGGGCAATCAGGAGACCGGCGCCTCCGTCATCGAGATGGCGGAGGCGGAGTACATGGTGCGCTCCAACGGCTATCTGAAGAGCGTCGAGGATCTGAAGCAGATCCCGCTCGGCACCACTGTGCGCGGCGCCTCGCTGCTGCTGGGGGACGTGGCGGATGTGGTCACCGGCCCCCAGATGCGGCGCGGCATCGCCGAGCTTAACGGTGAGGGGGAAGTGGTGGGCGGCATCATCGTCATGCGCTACGGCGAGAATGCCCAGCACACCATCGACGGGGTCAAGGCGCGGCTAGCCCAACTGAAAAGCAGCCTGCCAGAGGGGGTGGAGATCGTCACCGTCTACGATCGCTCCGACCTTATCCAGCGCGCCATCGACAACCTCTCCGGCAAGCTGCTGGAGGAGTTCGCGGTAGTGGTGCTGGTCTGCCTCGCCTTCCTGTTCCACCTGCGCTCGTCGCTGGTGGTGGTCATCTCCTTGCCCATCGCTATTCTGGTGGCCTTTATCGTGATGCACCTGCAGGGGATCAACGCCAACATCATGTCCCTTGGTGGCATCGCCATCGCCATCGGTGCCATGGTGGACGGCGCCATCGTGATGATCGAGAACGTCCACAAGCACATGGAGCGGGAGGCGCTCACCGACAAGAATCGCTGGCGGATCATCACCGAGGCGAGCATAGAAGTGGGGCCCGCCATCTTCTTCTCCCTGCTGATCATCACCATCAGCTTCCTGCCGGTGTTCGCGCTGGAGGCGCAGGAGGGGCGGATGTTCCACCCGCTCGCCTACACCAAGACCTACGCCATGGCAGCCGCAGCCGGGCTCGCCATCACGCTCGTTCCAGTAATGATGGGGTACTTCATCCGTGGCAAGGTGCTGGCGGAGCAGGCCAACCCGCTCAACCGCTGGCTGAGCCAGGGTTATGTGCCACTGCTCAAAGCCGTCCTGGCTCGTCCGAAAACCACCCTGGCCATCGCCGCCGTGGTCACGGTGGCGGGCTTCTGGCCACTCAAGTACCTGGGCTCCGAGTTTATTCCGCCGCTCGACGAGGGGGACATCATGTACATGCCCACCACCGCGGCCAATATCTCGGTGGGCAAGGCGCGGGAGATTTTGCAGCAGACCGACAAGCTCATTCGTACCGTGCCCGAGGTGCAGAACGTGTTCGGCAAGGCGGGGCGCGCCGAATCGGCCACCGACCCGGCGGATCTGGTGATGATGGAGACCAGCATCCAGCTCAAGCCCCGCGATCAGTGGCGCCCCGGCATGACCCCGGAGAAGCTCAAAGAGGAGCTCGACGCCCTCATCCGCTTCCCCGGCCTCACCAACGCCTGGGTGCCCCCCATCAAGACCCGCATCGACATGCTGGCCACCGGCATCAAGACCCCGGTCGGCATCAAGATAGCGGGGCCGGACCTCAAGGTGATCCAGCAGCTCGGCCAGCAGCTGGAACAGATCGTCGGCAAGGTGGAGGGGGCAGCATCGGTCTACGCCGAGCGGGTGGCCGGTGGCCGCTACGTCAAGGTGGACATCGACCGGCTCAAGGCGGCCCGTTACGGCCTCAATATCGCCGACGTGCAGGCGGTGCTCGCCACCGCGGTGGGCGGCATGGAGGTGGGCCAGACCATCGAGGGGCGCGAGCGTTACCCCATCAACCTGCGCTATCCCCAGAGCTATCGCGATTCGGTGGCCAGCCTCGAGCTGCTGCCGCTGGTGACGACGAGCGGTGCGCGTATCGCGCTGGCGGACGTGGCCAGGGTCTATATCAGCGACGAAGCGCCCATGCTGCGCAGTGAAAACGCTCGCCTCAACGGCTGGGTCTACGTCGACATTCGCGGCCGCGATATCGGCTCCTTCGTCGATGAGGCCAAGGCCGAAGTCGGCAAGCAGCTGGTACTACCGGCAGGCTATGCCCTCACCTGGTCAGGGCAGTACGAGTACATGGAGCGGGCCAAGGCGCGCCTCGCCTACGTGGTGCCGCTCACCATCGCCATCATAGTGCTGCTGCTCTATCTGGCGTTTCGCCGCGTTCAGGAGGTGCTGCTCATTCTCACCACCTTGCCGCTGGCGGTGGTGGGGGGGATCTGGACCCTATGGCTGCTCGACTTCAACCTCTCGGTAGCGGTCGGGGTGGGCTTTATCGCCCTGGCCGGGGTGGCGGTGGAAACCGGCGTCCTGATGCTGGTCTACCTCAACCATGCCTGGGATGACCTCATCGCCAGCGGCAAGCCGGACAAGGCGGGGCTGCACCGGGCGGTGATCCACGGCGCCGCCCTGCGCCTGCGCCCCAAGATGATGACGGTGGTCACCATCATAGCCGGCCTCTTGCCCATCATGTGGAGCCACGGCACCGGATCCGAAGTGATGCAGCGCATCGCCGCTCCCATGATTGGCGGCATGGTGAGCGCGCTGGTGCTGACCCTCTTGGTACTGCCCGCCGCCTACTACCTGTGGCGCAGTCGTTCCCTGCAACAGCTGACCACCGCGGATCAGCAGGAGTCATCACACTGATGAACAGAACATTTTCAACCAGACAAACAGCAACCCCATAAGCCAGACAAGGAAACCAGGATGAACTACAAGACGCTGACACTGACCCTGCTGATGGGCCTCGCTACCCACACCAGCCTGCAGGCTGCCGAGATGATGAACCATCAGGGCCACGACATGAGCCAGATGGGGCAAATGGAGAACATGAGCGAGATGGGCGACATGATGATGACCAAGGGAGTCGTCACCCGCATCGATGCATCCAACGGCAAGGTCAGCATCAAACACGAGGCCATCGACAACCTCAAGATGCCCGCCATGACCATGGTGTTTCGGGTGGCTGAGCCGGCCCTGCTCAAAGATCTGAAGGTGGGGGATTCGGTGCGCTTTCACGCCGAGAACCCGGGTGGCAAGCTCACCATCACCCAAATCCAACCGCAGTAAACACCCGGCTAGCTTGGGGCCGCGCGGATAAGCAAAGAGGGAGGCATCAGCCTCCCTCTTCTCTTGGTTAACTTTTTGGTCAACCCCAGCTGTGCAATGGCAGCTCAGCTGCGGGTTGCCAGCAACTGCTCCACATCCTCAATCACTTTGAGGGCCGCCTGCGGGCCGCCGCTGGAGGTCCAGAGCGACCCGTCCACGGCGCCAAAGCGCTTGGCCTTGATCACCGGCAGCTGCTGGAACGCCGGGGTCTGCTCCGCCTGACGCATGGCATCTACCGCATCACCGGTGGCGCTCAGGGTACCAACCACCAGCCAGTCGGCATCCAGCAGGTTGAGGGACTCCAGACTGAGCGCCGGTGAGTGGGGCGCGCCAGTACCCTGTTGTTTACCCGGACGCACCAGCCCCATCGACTCCACCACGCTGCTGGCAAAGGTGCCCTGATACATAAAGCTCGGCCCCTTGGGGTTCCAGCGCACTATGCTGATGCTCTCCCCCTGATGCTTGGCCAGCTTGCTGCGAGCCTGAGTCAACCGCTCGGCGTACTGCAGCAAGAATGTATCGGCTTGCTGATCGCGATTAAGGGTGTGGGCGGTGCGGCGGAAGCTATCCTGCCACGGCTCACCCCACTTGCTGGTCACCACGGTCGGCGCGATCTCCCCCAGCAGCGTTAGCAGCTCGGGGCGGGTCTGGCCGGTCAGGATAAGGTCAGGCTCCAGCGCAATCAGCGACTCCAGATTGGGGCTGTCGAGATCGCCGATCACCTGGATCCCCGTGCCCGCCTTGTTCAGCAAATAGCGTGGCAAGGTAGGTTGACCACGGCCATTGACGGCACCGATGGGGGTCAGCCCCAGGGTCAGGGTGCTGTCGAGTTCGAGCTCGCTCAGCACCACCACCCGCTTTGGCTGGACTGGCACCTGCACCTGCTGGCCAAACGCATCGGTCACTTCACGTATCTCCTGCGCCTGAACCAGCGGGGCGGCCAGCATCAGGATGGCTGCTGCCAGGGCGGCAAAACGCTTCATCATCTCACTCCTTCTCGTTGCACGGCCCGGATAATCGGCCGCGTGGATACACTCGGTGGGCCCACAGAGCAGGCCCATATGACTCAACTCGCCGAACGCAGGGCGTGGCCATGTTCGTGGCGACGGGGCACGATAATGGGCGCTCCGTCGCCGGGGGCATGCAGAATATCGACACTGGTCTGGTAGAGCCGGTCGATCAGCGCCTTGGTCACCACCTCCCGGGCCGGGCCCATGGCTGCAATGGTCCCCTCGCCAATGGCGATCAGCTCGTCACAGTAGCGGGCCGCCATCGCCAAATCGTGGATCACCAGCAGCACGGTTTTGCCTTCGGCGGTGATGCGGTGGATTGCCTCCATCACCTCGGTCTGGTGGCCGATATCGAGGGCGCTGGTGGGCTCGTCGAGCAGCACCATGTCGCTGTCCTGGGCCAGGATCATCGCCAGCCACGCCCGCTGTGCCTGCCCGCCGGAGAGCGACGCAGCGCTCTGCTGCCAGATGCTTTCAAGCTGCATCCGCTCGCAGGCACTGCGCACCATGCGGGCATCCTCCTCGCCCCACTGATTGAACCAGCCCTGATGAGGGTGACGGCCATACTGCACCAACTGTTCCACCAGAATGCCGGCAGGCAGGGTCGGCCGCTGGGGCAGATACGCGAGCTCCCGCGCCAGCCCCTTCATGGGATAGCTGGCAAGCGGCTTGCCCTTGAGCAGGATCTCGCCGTTTTGGGCTTTCATCTGGCCGGAGAGCAACTTGAGCAGGGTCGATTTGCCGCAGCCATTGGGGCCGACGATCCCCACCAGCTTGCCCCTCGGCACGCTGAAGGAGATGTCCCGCAGGATGGGAGTCTGCTGATAGGCGAAGTGGAGGCGATTTACGGTGAGCGTCATCAGTCAGCCCTCTGGCGATCGTTAACAAGAAGAAACAGCAGCAACAGGCCGCCGAGAATGCGGGTCATGATGCCGGTCGCCACCTCGTGGGGGCTGGCCAGCACCCGGACCAGGGTATCGCTGGCAAGCAGCAACAGGGCGCCGCTGAGTGCCGCCAGCCAGAGTGGCACCACCCGGTCTTTCACCAGCCAGGAGGCAAGGATGGGGGCCGCCATGGCGATAAAGACCACGGGGCCACCGATGGCGGTGCCGAGCGCCGCCACCAGAATGGCCTGTGCCAGAATGCCCAGTTGCACCCGATCGCCGTTGACGCCAAGCCCTCTGGCCATCTCGGGGCCAAAGCGCAGCACCGCCAGCGAGCGGGAGAGATAGACGATCCAGGGGCAGAGCAGCAGCAACAGGATGGCAATGGGAGTGATGGTGCTGTACCCCACGGCGATAAAGCTGCCCATGTTCCACAGATAGAGGGAGCTCAGGTGCAGCAGGGCCTGGGTGGACATCACGAACTGGCCGAGCGCCTCCAGCAGCTCGGAGAGGCCGATACCGATCACCACGAACAGATAGCCCTGCTCCCCCGGTTTGCGGCAGAGGGCATAGAGCACCAGCGCCGCGAAGATAGCGCCGATAGGTGCCGCCCACCAGGGCCAGCTGCCCACGGTCAGATAGAGGGAGAAGACGATGATGGCAAGGGAAGCGCCGTTGTTGACCCCCACCATGTCGGGAGTAGCCAGCCGGTTGCGGATCAGGGTCTGCACCAGACAGCCGGAGAGCCCCATGGCGGCCCCCGCCACCACGACCCCAAGGATGCGCGGCAGCCGGATCTTGAACAGGGTAAGCTGCTCAAGCCGCGTCCCCTCCCCCAGCAGAGTGTTGACCACCCCGGCAAAGCCGAGCTTGCCGCTGCCAACGCTCAGGGCCAGCAGAGCCAGCACCAGCAGCGCCACGGCCAACAACGCCAGCCAGCGCCAGCTTGGCAGATGGATCAGCAAAGAGCGGTTGCCTGCCCGCAGGCAGAGCATATCGGTAGGTGTACGCATCAGCCCCTCACTTGACGGTCAGCAGGGTTCGAAAGCCCCCGCGATGAACGATGGCGATCAGCACAGGTGCGCCGATCAGGGCCAGAATGACGCCGTTGGGCAACTCGAACGGCTGGATCAGCCAGCGCGCCAGAATGTCGGCCAACAGCAGAAACAGCATGCCGAACAGGGCGGAAAAACAGACCTGCACCGACAGTTTCACCGGCTCCACCAATCGGCCACAGTAGGCGGCCAGAAAGCCGACAAAACCGATGGGGCCTGCGATGGCGATGGCACTGGCGGTAAACAGGGTGGCGGCCAGCAGCACGCCAATCCGCACCCGGTTGGGACGGATCCCGAGCGCCTGGGCCTGACTGTCCCCCATCTGCATCAGGGTCAGCTGGCGACAGAGCAGCAAGGTGATGACAAACGCCGCCAGCACGAAGGGCAGCACGGCAATGATGGCATCGAGATTGGCCGCCGACAGGGAACCTAGGTTCCAGAAGCGGTACTGCTCCAGCACCATCTTGTTGGAGAGCAGCAGAAAGCTGGAGAGACCGCCGAAGGTGGCGGAGAGAGCCACCCCGACCAGAATGAGCTTGAGGGGGTTGGAGCGGCCAATCATCATGCCGAGCCCCAGCACAATCACATTGCCGAGCAGCGCGCCGAGCCCAGCCCAGAGCAGATAGCCGTAGGCGGACTCCACCCCGAACCAGGTGAGCCCCACTACTAATGCAAAAACGGCACCGGCGTTGACCCCGAGCAGGCCGGGTTCTGCCAGCGGATTGCGGGTCGCGCTCTGCAACAAGGAGGCAGCCAGAGATAAAGAGGCGCCGACCACCATGGCACAGAGGGTGCGCGGCAGTCGCAAGGTATTGAGCACCATGGCAAGCTTCTCGTCGCCAGCCCAGCGGGCATCCCCCATCAGGTAGCCGAGTACCTCGCGGGCACCATAGACGCCCGCACCGGTGGCGAGCGAAAGAGAAAGCAGTATGAACAGGAGGAACAATCCCAGCCAGAACAGCGAGGTCTGGTCTCTAAACACCCTTTAACTCCTTATGATTGCAATGCCATGTGGTTGAAATAAATGCCGTCACCCGGGGTGATGGCAACAACGGGAGCCCGCCAGTGCGGGTTCCCGCTCAGCCATTACAGCTTGTAGGCCACACCGGCATAGACAGTGCGCCCGTCGAGGATCTGATCGGCCTCGGTGGCAACCCAGTCACGCTTGGTATTGGTCAGGTTGTTGAGTCCGAACTTCAGATCCAGTGCCCGGGTGGCGTTCCAGACTGCCCCGACATCCAGGGTGTGGAATCCGGCGGTGGTCTCATATGTGGTGCCGCTCATGCGCGGAACCGGAAGGATCTGGCTGCCGGTGTAGTTCCAGCCGAGCTGGGTACTCAGGCTCTCGATGACCTGCCACTCCAGCTTGGCGTTGGCGGTATGCTCCGGGGTCCGATAGAGATCCTTGCCGCTGGTCTTATCCTCCCCGTCGATCAGGGTGACGTTGCTGGAGAGGGTCAGAGTATCGGTGAGATCAAACCAGCCGCTCAACTCCACCCCCTTGATGCGGGCCTTGCTGACGTTCTGATAGGTCATCACCGCCGGACGCCAGGTGGAGGTCCATGCCTCGCTCTGGATCTTGTCCTTGATATCGTTGTGGAAGGCGGTAACCCCGGCGCCCCAGAACGAACCATCGTAGGCGGTACCCAGCTCGTAGCTGACGGCGGTTTCCGGTTTCAGATCCGGGTTGCCCACCACGGCGCAGCGACCGCGACAGGCGGCTACTGCATAGTCCGGGTTGGACTGGGCAATGGTCGGCGCCTTGAACGCCTTGCCAATGCCGCCCTTGACCACCCAGTTATCAGTCAGGCTGTAGAGGGCATAACCACGAGGGCTGAACTCGGTACCATAGGTCTCGTGGTGATCGACCCGGCCACTCAGGGTCAACGCCAGATCGCCAAAGCCAAACTCATCCTGCAGATAGAGCGCGCTCTGGTTGACGCTGACATCACCCCCCTTGAGGTTGACGTTATGCTTGAGTTCGGTGATGCGGTACTCGGCACCGCTGGTCAGCAGGTGGCTGCCCAGATAGCCGCTCAGCTGGCCATCGAAGGTGTGGTTGGTCTGACTCACATCGCCGCTGGTCTTGCTCAGCGCCGTCATCAGTTCGGAGTCATCTAACAGATCAACCTGCTCGAAGGCATAGCCGACCCGACTGTCGAACTGATCCCAACGGCCGATGTGGGTGGCGTTGAGCCCCAGGCGCTCCATCTGCTGGATATTGCGCGGCGTCTGGCCGTAGTTGTTCCAGTGGGCCTCGCGATCGTCTTTGGCGTAGTTCATCCCCACATCCAGATCCTGACGATCATCGATCAGCCATTTGACGTTGGAGAGGATCCCCAGCTTTTCACGCTGCTCGATGGCATCGGCCTTGGGGTTGATGCTCTGCTCGCTCTGCCAGGCGTCCCGGTGGTTCCCTTCCACCACCAGGTTGGCCAGCAGTTTGTTGTCGATCAGCGCCCCGCCCACATAGGCGCTCGCCTTGTTGATATCCCCGCCGTGACCGTCGGTGGGGTCGCTGAAGGTATAGGTGGCCGCCGCTTCGGTCTTCTCCCCGGGTTGGCGCAAGATGACGTTGACCACCCCACCCAGCGCATCTGCACCGTAGAGGGAGGAGATGGGGCCGCGGATCACTTCGATACGCTCGATGGCCGCCATGGGGATGGCCGAGAGATCGAAATCATTGCCATAACCGGAGGTAAGGGCGTCGCGGGAGCTGATACGCCGGCCATTGACCAGCAACAGGGTGTAATCCCCCTCCAGCCCGCGCAACTTGATCTCGCTGCGGCCGTAGCTGGTAGCAGGGCTGATATTGACCCCCGGCAGCTGTTTCAGGGCGCCGGTCAGATCATTGACATTGAGCTTGTCGAGCTCGGCCCGGGTCACCACAGAGACGCTGGCCGGGGTGGTCAGCTCGCTGTGCCGGGTTTTGGTCGCCGTCACCACCATGGTTTCATGAGCGGCGGCAGGCGCAGTCCCTTGGGCCAGAACTGGCAGGGCAAAAAGGGACAACACCAGCGGATGCACTGCAAATCGTCGGGATGATGTACGCATCATCAACACTCCACATAAAACAACCAAGGCCAACACCACCGACATCCCTGTCTGACCTCGCCAGACCCGGTGCAAAGTGATGGAGTTCATCGGCATGAACTGTCATCCATGCCCCATAACCCCGAACATCAGTGCATTACGGCAGGACCTGCGTTGTGCTATGCCACGCGCAGCCATCAATAACAAAAACGCCGTGCCGACTGACATCGGGACGGCGCAATACTAAATGCAAATCATTTTTATTTGCAAGTGTGAATCAGGTATTCTTTCGCATCCGCTTAATTATCCATCACATCGTGACGAGTCTGGTGATAGGCCTCTTCACTCTTGCCCCGCCGCCAGTACGGCACGGCGTAGAGCGACTGGCGATCCACCTCGAGCACAGACCGAAAATGGCGGCGCAGCGGCAACACCAGCGCCTCTTCCCCACCCAGCCAGAAGAAGCCGCCATCGCGCACTAGCGGCAGAGCAACCACATGCTCCAGCAGGCCGCTAAGCTCGGGCTCGCCGACAAACCAGTGACAGCGCACCCCGACCGGCAGCGTCAACGGTTGAGCATCCGCCTGATCCGGCACCAGTATGGCGATCTCCCCTCTGGCATCGGCAGGCATCACCTCGCACATCGCCATGATGGCGGGCAAGGCGGTGAGATCCCCCACCAGACAGTAGTGATCGGCCGGTTGCAGCATGGGGTTGGGACCACCCGGCCCGGAGAGGATCACCTTCTGCCCCGGTTTGGCATGGGTGGCAAAGGCGCTGGCTGGCCCGCCGTCACCGTGCAGCACGAAGTCGATGTCAAGCTCCTGCGCGTCGCGGCGAAACGCCCGGATGGTGTAGGTGCGGATCACCGGCTTGTCCGCCGGGTCACTCCAGCGCGGGCCGCTCGGGGTCATGGCAGGCAGCACCGGCTCTACCTGATGGGGCTGGGCCAGCATCACCTTGATATGGGCCCCGCCGCAGGTAAAGGGATAGTCAGCCAGTTCGCTGCCAGCAAAGGTGATGCGGCGCAAATGGGGGGTGATCCGGGTAACGGCCTTGACGGTCAGCAGACGGGGACGATTGGGAGGCAGAGATGGGGACACGATGGGCTCCTCGTTGAGTGTGTCACCCATGCTACACGCAAATAGGAATTACTATCAAATAGGATTCCTTCTCGCCGGCCCCGGCGGGAGGGATGTGCAAGAGCCGCGCGATATGGTGCGGCAATCGAGATCACGAGTGGCGCGGATGCAATCCAGCCTCATGATTGTGCGAAGAAAGCCCTCGCCAACGGTCACCGGAAGTGGCGGTTCCATTTGCTTATTCGACCATTGTTTTTCGAGATCAAATTTTATTTCTCAATAAGTTTCCTATCCTTAGTGAAGCAGTTAATGTAAGCACAGGATGCCAAACAGGATTGTATGATGGATGACCAAATCCTGATTATTGATGATGATGATCTCGCCCTTCCCGACACGCAACAAGCGGGCTGGAAGGTGATGATTGTTGACGATGAGCCCGAAGTGCATCGCATCACCAAAATCACCTTGAACAAATTCGAGTTTGACAATCGCCCCATTGACTTTCTGCATGCCTATTCCGCTGCAGAGGCAAAAAAGCTGCTGGCCATCACCCCTGATGTCGCGCTGCTGCTGCTGGACGTGGTGATGGAGGTCGACCACGCGGGCCTCGATGTCGTCAAATATGTCCGTGAAGAGCTGCAAAACAAGATGGTGCGCATCGTATTGCGTACCGGCCAACCCGGCCAGGCGCCGGAAGATGACGTGGTCACCAACTACGACATCAACGACTACAAGGATAAAACCGAGCTCACCTCCCAGAAGCTGCGCACCCTGCTGCGGGCCAGCCTGCGCTCCTATCGGGATATCCGCACCCTGGAGAGCAACCGTCAGGGGCTGGAAAAAGTCATCGAAGCCTCCAAGGGGATCTTTGAGAAGCGGGCCCTGCGCCAGTTTGTCGAAGGGGCCCAGGAGCAGTTGAGTGCCCTGCTCCATCTGGGCGAGACCCAGATCTACGACGTAAAGCAATACGCCTATGAGGTGAGAGATCAAGTATTGGAGCCTCTGCTCCCCGGCCATCCCGCCATGCTCCTCACGGAAGCGCCGGAGATCTTGCGCCAAGCCATGGGCAAGCGCAGCAATGTATACGGCACCAATCAGATGGTGCTCTATTGCCAGAACCAGCGCCACCACCTGCTGTTCCATATCGAGACCACTCGTCAACTCAGTCAGATCGATACCAGTCTGCTGACCCTGTTTACCGAAAACATCATAGTGGCGCTGGAAAATATCCGGCTGAACGAGGTGATCGCCGACAATCAGCGGGAGATCATCTACCGCATCGGCGAACTGGTCGAAACCCGCTCGAAAGAGTCGGGGCTGCACGTCAAGCGGGTCGCGCTCTATACCGAGCAGTTCTGCCTGCTGCTGGGGATGAGTGAAGAGCAGAGCGAGCTGATCAAAAGAGCCTCACCACTGCACGACATTGGCAAGGTCGGTATTCCCGATGCCATCCTGCACAAGCCGGGCAAGCTGACCCCGGAAGAGTGGGAGATCATGAAAACCCATGCCCAGCTCGGGCAGGATATGCTCTCCGGCAGCGATCTAGCGCTGTTCCAGATTGGTGCCACCATCGCCGGCAATCACCATGAGAAGTGGAATGGCAGTGGCTATCCTCGTGGCCTGAAGGGAATGGATATTCCGCTGGAGGGACGGATCGTGGCACTGGCCGATGTATTCGATGCCCTCGGCTCGGATCGCTGTTACAAGAAGGCGTGGCCACTGGACAAGGTGCTGGCGCTGATTGAGGAGGAGAAGGGTCAGCACTTCGACCCCCAGCTGGTCGAGCTGATGCTGGCCAATCTGGACAAGTTCCTCGAGATCCGCGAGCAGAACAAGGATGTCTATATCGGCGAACACTGATATCCGGTTTGTTCCGTTTATGAACTCAAAAAAACCGCCCTGCTTATCAGGGCGGTTTTTTATATCTGGCATCACGCCACTGCAGAGCGACGGTTACTGCTCCGGCAGGTTGAGATCCAGCTTGGCTGCCGGCGGCCCGGACTGCTGACTTTCGGCCTGTGCCGCCGCCAATGCGCGTTTGAAGGCTCGCCGTTTTTGCATCACCACAAAGCCGACACCACCCAGCATCACCAGCAGCACGCCACCACCCGCCAATACCCAGATCAGCCAGCCCATCTCCTCCTCGGCCGGAGCCTCATGGGTTGACTCGGCACTGGATGCCGGTGCGGCAGCCGATACCACCTCTACGGGAGGGGGAGGCGGCGGGAAGATATTGAAGGTTTTGACCGGCAACTCGATTTTCAGCTCGCGGCCGAGGCGAGTGGTGCCATAGAGGGTTGCTTTCACCACATGCTGACCGACCTCCTTGATGATGGAGAGATCGATATCAAGCTTGGGCTCACTGGCGGTCTCGCTGAACTCGTAGAGGCCGCCCACATTGCTGGTCACACTCCCCTTGATCACCACGGAGGCGGGATCCAGCTCATCACGGTCGATCAGCAGCGACAACTTGGCACCCAGCTCTTCCGAAGGCGGCGCCAGGTTATAACTGAACGGATAGGGGTAGAGCAGTACATCCTGATAACGGGCGCGGACAAACACCTGATTACCGGTACTGAACATGGCGCGGTACTTGCCACCGGGTATATCTTCCAGTGTCACTTCCGCGGTCATAATACCGTCACCCGGCACTTCGTCGAGACCCTTGCCGTCATCGCGGTAGTGGCCGAGCACCTGATCCAGTACGACCTTTTGCTGGCTGGCATCGCTAAAGGATTGCAGCTTGACGGTCATGCCAAGGTCAGAGAGATAGTATTTATCTTTCGGCGGCTGGCCATTGATCAGCAACCACGCCTTGAGCTTGGCCACCTCCCCCTGATAGAGCTGCATCGGCAGGGCGGCGATATCGAGCCGGATATCGGAGAGAATACGCACCCGGTTGTCGGGGTCCACCTCACCAATCGCCTGCCAGGGACCCGGCATGGGATTGCGCAGGGTAATGAGATCGTGCTCCGGCAGTGCCAGCCAACCCACCTCGGCGGGTTTGACCTTGCCCACGTAGAGCTTGCTGCCATCGGGACGAACCAGGATCACCGACGGAGTGCCCGGCTTGCGCTTGACGATGAAGGTGATCTCCTTCACCCCGTAATCGATGCGAAAGCGGTTATCCAGCAGCGGGATATCGGAGGGAGCAAACACCTCGGTCGCCAACGCGCCCAGCGAGAGCAACAACAGCAGACCGGCACACCACTTGCTCATTGCCGCCACAGACAACTTCCTCCCTTTTTCTGCACCAGATCCAGCCTCGCCTCGTGCAGAGCCTCTACCTCGGCGCTGGCGCGCACCACCTTGAGGGCGGGCCGATTGCTCTCCAGCCGGCGAATACTGGTGTCCTGATTGCTTTCGTTTTCGTTGCTTTCACTGGCCAGATTGAGTTTGGTCTGGCCACCGGTCATCAGCAGGTAGACATCTGCCAGGATCTCCGCATCGAGCAAGGCCCCGTGCAGTGTCCGGTGGGAGTTGTCTATGCCATAACGATCGCACAGCACATCCAGGTTATTGCGCTTGCCGGGGAAGAGATCCCGCGCCATCGCCAGGGTATCGGTGATGGAGCAGATATCGGCGGTCTTGAAGCCGAGACCGAGCTTGCTGAACTCGTAGTCCATGAAGCTCACGTCAAACGGCGCGTTGTGGGCGATCAGTTCGGCACCGCGGATGAATTCGATGAACTCGTCGGCGATCTGGCTGAACGATGGCTTGTCGCGCAGGAACTCGTCGGTGATACCGTGTACCTGGATCGCTTCCGGGTCGACCAGACGATCAGGCTTGATATAGACGTGATAGTGGTTACCGGTCAGCTTGCGGTTGATCACCTCCACACAGCCGATTTCGATAATGCGGTGACCCAGATAGACAGGGCCGCCTGCCGTATTCATACCTGTGGTTTCAGTATCCAGAATGATCTGGCGATTCAGTTGGGGTGTGTTCATGATCCAATCTATGTCAAACTTCGGCTTTACTTACTCGCTAGTTTACCCCAAGCCTCATGCTAAAACAGATTGATTGCTCATGTTAAAACAGATTGATGTCTATACCGACGGCTCCTGCCTCGGCAATCCGGGCCCGGGTGGTTACGGAGCCGTGATGGTCTACGGCACCCACCGCAAAGAGATTTCCGCCGGATTCAAGTTGACCACCAATAACCGGATGGAGCTGATGGCCGCCATTATGGGCCTGCGCACCCTCAACGAACCGTGCAAGGTGCGCCTCACTACCGACAGCCAGTATGTCCGTCAGGGGATCACCCAGTGGATCATCGGCTGGAAGAAGAAAGGGTGGATGACCGCCAACCGTCAGCCGGTCAAGAACGTCGATCTCTGGAAGGAGCTGGATGCGGAAGTGGCTCGCCATCAGATTGAGTGGCTCTGGGTCAAGGGTCACTCCGGCCACCCGGAGAACGAACGGTGCGACGAACTGGCCAGAGATGCCGCCTGCGGCAAGGATCTGGCCGAGGATACCGGCTACCAGCCCTGACGGGCCATTCCCGGTGTGGCGAGGGATTTGGGCAGTTGCCAGCGCCGCCGCACCGGGATCAGTGGAAAGCGCCGTTTACGGGCCGCAATCACATAGACCGACGCAAACACTCTGCAGTAATCCCGCCCGATGCTTTCCTGCCACCAGCTGTGCCAGCTCTGTTTTCCCATAAACGAGTAGCCAAAGCGCTCGTCGAACATCACTTCACATCCCAGCAGATGCAGCCAGTCCGTCACCCGCCCCGGGGTAAACATCCGGGCCGACCAGGGCATCCTGCGCCGCAAGAACGGCACACAATGACCGATCCCGACCAGGCTCAAGGGGTTGTAGCCACTGATGATCAGCCAGCCATCGTCGGTCAGCACCCTCTCGGCCTCGCGCAGCACCTGATGGGGATCGGCAGAGAAATCGAGGCAGTGGGCCAACAGGCAGGCATCGACGCTGCCGGTGCGTACCGGCAGATCGAGGGGATCGCCATACATGTCGAGCAATCGCCCGCTGGGCGCCACCCCAATTTGATGGCGAATAGATGATCGTTTGCAAGAGAGTTCGGCGCTCAGGGCGCCAATTTTCAGCAGATGATAGCCAAACAGATTGGGGCACCAGTTGTCGAGCCGCTCCTGGATCTCGGCCGCTACCCAGTCCCCCATAGGCAATGCAGACCAGCTGGTCGGGATCTCGATTTGTTGTTCGGTACGTGCCACCTGCATAATAGGGCTCAACTCGGGGTTTCGAACGCCATCCTGTTATATAAGATACCCTCCCTAAAGAGAAGCAGACTCATGTATCCAGTGATCACAGTTCCAGCCTTTAATGACAACTACATCTGGTTGATCCGCCACGAAAATCATTGTCTGGTGGTCGATCCGGGCGATGCCGCCCCCGTGCTGGAGCGGCTCGAGGCATTGGGGCTGGTGCTCGACGCCATCCTGCTGACCCATCACCATCACGACCATGTCGGGGGCGTCACCGACCTGCTTACCCACTTCCCCCACGCCCGGCTCTATGGCCCCAAGCTGGACCCGATGCCGGATCATCATGGTCAGTGGCTGGAAGATGGCGATCAGATCAACTGGCACGGCCTCGCCCTCGAGGTGATCCATGTGCCCGGTCACACCCGCGGCCACATCGCCTACCATGGCAACGGCATGCTGTTTTGTGGCGATACCCTCTTCTCAGCCGGTTGTGGCCGCCTGTTTGAAGGGACGCCGGAGCAGATGTACCACTCGCTGCAACGACTCACCGCCCTGCCCGATGAGACCCTCATTTATTGTGCCCACGAGTACACCCTCTCCAACCTGCGCTTTGCCTATGCTGTCGAGCCGGACAACCCGGCGATCCGCCGCCAGATCGGGCTGATCAGCAAACTGCGGCAACAAGGGCTGCCAAGCCTGCCAACCCGGTTGGGGGAGGAACGCACTTTCAACATTTTTCTGCGCTGCGAGCAGGATTCAGTGAAATTTTCTGCTGAAAATCATGGGCTAAAATGCGTGGAAAATCCGGTAGATACCTTCACCATCCTGCGCCAGTGGAAGGACGTTTTTTGAACAAACCTTGATCAGGGGGCCATTGCCCCTTATGATGCGGGCTGTTTTTCCTAAAAATGACCGGAACGAGATGAAGGTACGAACGGCCTTATTGGCAGCGCTGTTGCTCAGCGGCTGCCAAAACCTGAGCCATCAGGATGACCGGGCGCTAACGGCAATCGAGCCGATCAAGTCCCCCCAGGTCAAGAAAAAAGCGCATAAAAAACACTCTTCCCATTTCCTGTTTGGCGATGAACAGCTGGACGAAATGGAAGATACGGACAATCTGTGGGTGCGCATCAGCGATGATATGCAGCTGGAAACCCCGGATAATGCCCGCATCCGCCAACAACGAGAGTGGCTGTTGCGTAATGATAAGCATCTGGCGACCATTGCCAGCCGGGCTGAACCCTACCTCTATCTGATGGTAGAGGAGATAGAACGGCGTGAGCTGCCAATGGAGCTTATTACTGTCCCGATGATCGAGAGCATGTTTGATCCTCATGCCCGATCCCGCAGCAATGCGGTTGGGCTCTGGCAGTTTGTCCCCGCCACTGGCAAGAACTTCGGTCTGCGCCACGACAACTGGTATGACGGACGGCGCGATGTGCTGGCCTCCACCAATGCGGCGCTCGACTATCTGGAGTACCTGAACCGCTTCTTTGACGGCGACTGGCTGCAAACGCTGGCCGCCTACAATGCCGGTGAAGGTCGGGTGCGCAACGCCATCCAGCGCAATCAGCGTGCCGGTAAACCGACTGACTACTGGTCGCTCGATCTGCCCCGCGAAACCCGGATGTATGTGCCGAAGATCCTCGCCATGGCGGACATGATCAGCAATGCGGACAAATACAATGTCACGCTGCCGGTACTCGCCAACGAGCCCAAGCTGCGGGTGGTAGAGACCGGCAGCCAGCTCGATCTGAACGTGGCCGCCCAACTGGCGGGACTGCGCACATCAGAGCTCAAGGAGGTCAATCCGGCCCTGAGCCGTGGTGTGATGTCACCTCGTGGCCCTTACCGCCTGCTGGTACCGATCGAGTATGCCGATACCCTGGAGCTGGCACTGACCGATCTGCCCAAGCGCGAACGTATTCGTACCCGCTCCTATCAGGTCACCAGTGGCGATACCCTGTCGCGCATCGCCAAGAATCACGGCGTCAGCGTGAGCGAGCTGAAGCTGGTCAACAATCTGCGCAGCAACAGCCTGCGTCGCGGTCAGCAGCTGGTGATCCCGACCCATGGTCAGGTCAGCAGCAAGGCAAGTACCGCCAGCAAGCCGCAGCAGCTGGCCAGCCGTGGCAGCCAGAAGGCCAAGGTCAGTTACAAGGTGCGCTCGGGTGATAACCTGTGGAGCATCAGCCAGGCACACGGCGTCTCCCATGCCGAGCTGGCCAAGTGGAACGGTCTGAATGCCAAGTCGGCGCTCAAGCCGGGCATGAAGCTGGTGGTCTATCCCAAGCAAGGGAAGAAGAACGACAAGTCGATGGTGTATCAGGTTCGCCGTGGCGACTCCATCTCCTCCATCGCAGCTCGCTTCCAGGTGGCCATCAACGATGTGATGCGCTGGAACCAGCTGGATAAAGGGGATTACCTCAAGCCCGGTCAGGAGCTGACCCTGTTTGTGAAAAACAACAGCTAAGTCTCACCGCTTGAACCCGATACCAAACGGGGCCAGTCATCTGACTGGCCCCGTTTTTTTTATTCCTGCGGCTAACCGCTGCATCCGAGCCACCCACTCAAACAATGGCTTGGCGCCGCCTGCGGACGCCTCACCGCTCTGCGGGCAAAGCGCTCACCCCCCTATTCCCAGAGCCTTGTCGGCACCACCAGCAACACGGTGCGCTGGCCAATCGCCACGTTGGCATTGGGGAAGACCACCGCTTCACGCGGCTGCTCGACTGTGTAGCGCAGCTCGCCATCCTCAGCCAGCACGAACCCTTGGGGAAATTCGGTGAAGTTGTCCACATCGCTGGCAAACAGGAAGCGAAATTGCTCCGATTTCTTGATGATCGCCCGATCGATGGCAAACAGGGTGAAATCATCCGCCCGCCACGGCTCCAGCGCAATCTCATCTTGCGTGACCAGCTCCTGCAGTGCCTGCCGGGTTTCGATAAAGCGGGTCATGTCGTTCTCGCCAAATGGCCGTACCTTGCCCAACTCCACCGTGAAGGCGTGGGCCCCATGCTGGCGCGAGCTGTAGTAGCTGAAGGTGGTGGTCGGGCTGGCGGAGAGCAGAATAGTGCGCACCCCGCAGGCGCCGAGGAACTGCACCTGCTCGCGGCAGTGGGGCCGCTCATGGGGGAAGGGGTAGACGGCGAACTTCTCGTGGCGCGAGCCGCGAATGGCGGTGTGCAGGTCGTAGTGGTAGCGGGGACGAGCCGGATCGGCAAAGAAGCGGCTCACATACTGCTCGAGGCGCATGGCGCGGATCCGCTCCCGATTGCACAGCCCCTCCCCCTTGCTGTGGGCACCAGAGAAGAGCCGATTCATGTTCTCTTCTACCTCCCGCAGCCCCAGATTCATCGCCGCCGGATTGCCAAACAGGAACAGCACCCGATGACGGGCACTCAGCTCGCCAGCGAGCAGACGGCTCAGCAGCTGGTTGCAGATCTCGATGGGTGCGGTCTCGTTGCCATGAATGCCGCAGGAGAGGACGATATCCTTGTATCCCCCGGGCTGAGTGCCAGCGCCTCTGGCAGGCTCCAGGCAGAGCACGCCGGTATCCCAGACGCTGACTCGCGCACCATCGGGCAGGGCAAATTCAAAGGGCTCAAGCTGCCATTCATGGCTGCGGGTCAGGGCCAAAAAATCGTGCTGGGGAATCATCCGTCTCACCCTCTTGCTCTGGAACACTATGGCCGGATTATACGCAAGGCATCGTGGCTTAAAATCATTTTTTAAACAAATTCAAACATTAACAACACAATTGTGATAACAATCGAGCGACGACAGCGAGGGGCTATAGCAATGCGAAATAAAGAGAAGAGGAAAGAGGATCAACGCACAACAGGGGGAAAACGGGGGAGATAAAACAGACTATTACCCGCCTAGTGGCCGGGCGCCACAGGGGCAGAGCAGCAAACGGATCAGCAGAAAAACGAGGCATCCATGCCCGGCTGATCAACCACGCCAGAACGGCTTGGTGGTCTCTTGATAACGGTCAGCTTCGTTCAGGCCGATGTCTTTGAGCAGGTACTCGGGCAGCTCGGAGAGCTGGCGACGGCTGCGGCTGCGCTCCAGCCAGGTCAGAACGGTCATTTTAACGCGAGCAGCCAGATTCAATTGGCTGGAATGCTGGTAACCGGTTTCGGTATAAGTCATGTTGGCCATGATGTGGCTCCTCTGAATATTTGTTTACGCACTGGGCTTTATTTGATGCGCAAAGCTTAGTCAGGGAGCTGAGCCGACTCAATTGACGAATTTTGATACGTTACATTAGTAAAACTAATAGTAAAAAACTGACTGATGCAATTTTAATGCTTTGATTTATAACGAATAATTAAATCACCGTTCGACCATCCACTGCCCGCAGCATATTGTGCTGCATGGCACCATCTTACATATGCAATTTACCGCATTGCCTATGCACTCACCAATGGACGCGCCATGGCTGGCAACCCCGTCATTACATTCGATTGTTAATTCAATGATCTCTTGGCGATCTGCAATTAACACGATGAAACATAAAACAAACTTACGTTTCTTCCCGCGCAGCATCCTCAATGACGACCCATAAACGCGCCCCTTGGCGCGCAACCGGCATACTGGTATGGTTATTTATACAGTAGTTTACTCCCCTGCCCTGACGCCATAACTTATGCCGTCAACGGCGGATGAAACCACAGGATCATCGATGGATACCTTTACCCCGACCGCCGCCCTGCGTCAACAGATGGCCGCCATTGAAGCCTCTCTCAACCAGCTGACCGATCTGCTTGGCCAGCTCGAGCTGCAGGAGGCCCATGTCTATCCCCTGCCCCCGGTTGCGCAGAGGGAAGAGCACGACCCGATCGCGCAGATTGAGGTGGGCTATCTCAACGGCGAAGCGGCACTGGCAGCCACCCTCGCCGCTTATCGGGACCACAGCGCCCGCCCCGGCTGCTCCACCAAGGCGACTCACCGGCTGCCTGGCTGGCTGCGCTTTCCTGCCGCCGCAGCCCCTTTGCTGCAACCGCTGATCGACCAAATCAACCAGCATAAGCTCGATTTCAAGGCACTGGTGCAGCAGGCGGGCGGGCGGGACGAGAAGTTCGAGCTGGTACATACCGCCCTGCCCGGGGTGATCACCTTGCAGGTCTACCGCAAACTGACCCTGTTGGCGGGGGAGCTGCAATCCCTCGGCTTTACCTGGGCCGACAAGCAGACCATCAATCGCCTCAGTCGCGAACAGGTGCTGGAGATGCTGGAGCGCAGCCGCCGCTACATACCGGCCCTCTCCAACAACGAGGAGTGGAGCAAGATGGTGGATCAGGAGGTGTACGACATTCGCCGCCTGCCGGCCGATGCCGAGCTGCGGATCCGCCGCCCGGTCAAGACCCACCCGATGATCAACTTGCTCTGGCTGGAGCGCACCCCGCGCAAACAGCAGATCAAGGCGAGCCTGCCGCTGCTGCTCTGCTCCGATACCCCGCCTGCGGTCACTCATTTGGGCAACTATCCCCCCAAGAGCCGGCAGGCGCGGCGGGATCGCAAGATTGGCGGCGAGCCCATCATCGAACGGCTGCACCTCTATCTCTATCAGGGGTGACTGGATCAGGGATAGCTGGCTCAGGGATAACCGGGCCGCCTTGCCGCGATAAGCAGCGGATCCCGCATCTGCCCCAAATAAGAAAGGGGAGAACATCTCTGGATATTCTCCCCTGTTCTGTATCGATAGGCGGTATGAAAGGCGGCTTCGCCAATCAGCCCATCAGCAGGGCCCGCAGGCTCTCCACATCCAGCCCGCGCACCTCGGACTGGCCGCTCAGCAGGCCATCGGCCAGCGCCCGCTTCTCGTCGTGCAGGGCGACAATCTTCTCCTCCACCGTCTGCTCGCACACCAGCCGGTACACAGTCACCGGCTGGGTCTGCCCCATCCGGTGGGCCCGATCGCTCGCCTGATCTTCCACCGCCGGGTTCCACCAGGGATCGAGGTGCAGTACGGTATCTGCCTGGGTCAGGTTGAGGCCGGTGCCCCCCGCCTTGAGGCTGATGAGGAACAGCGGTACCGCTTCATGACGAAACCGCAGGATGGAGTCCTGACGGGATTTGGCGGAGCAGCCACCATCCAGATAGCAGTAATCCCAGGATTTCTGCTCGATGCGGGCACGCAGCAGGCTCAGCAGATCGACGAACTGGCTGAACACCAGCACCCGATGACCGCCGTCGATCGCCTCTTCCAGCAGCGCCATCGCCTCGTCCAGCTTGCTGCTGGTCTGTGACCACTCGGGCATCACCAGCTCCGGCGAGCAGCAGAGACGGCGCAGCCGGGTCAGACCGCTCAGCACATGCATCAGGGCGCGGCCATCGGCGCTTTGCACCTGCTGCACCACTTCACGCCGGGTCGCCTCGTAGAGCTGGCGCTCTTCGGGGGAGAGGCTGATGTGATGGATGATCTCGGTCTTGTCCGGCAGCTCGGTCAGCACCTGCTGCTTGAGACGGCGCAGGATGAAGGGGCTGATCACCGCCCGTAGCAGCGCCATGTGCTGGGGATCCTTGACCGCCTTGCCAAAGCGACGCTTGAACTCGCCAAGGCTGCCGAGCAGCCCCGGGTTGATAAAGGTAAACAGGCTCCACAGCTCACCCAGATGGTTCTCGATGGGGGTGCCGGAGAGGGCGAGACGAAAATCGCCGTCCAGCTGGAACAGCAGCTTGGCGCGCTGGGTGCCGGCGTTTTTGATCTGCTGCGCCTCATCGAGCACCATGCTGGACCAGCGGCGGGACTTGAGCGCCTCCGCCAGACTGCCGAGCATGCCGTAGTTGATGAGGATCACCTGACCGGCCTTGGCCTCGCGAATGATCCCTTCCCGCTCGGCCGGGTTCTCGAACACCACCACATCCAGCTCGGGGGCGAAACGGGCCACCTCCTCCTGCCAGTTGGTGACCACTGACTTGGGCACCACCACCAACGCTGGGCCAAGGTGTTGGCGCATCCGCAACACGATGAGCGCCTGCAGCGTCTTGCCCAGACCCATGTCATCGGCCAGACAGGCGCCAAAACCGTGATGGGCCAGGGTCGCCAGCCAGCGCACCCCCTCTTTCTGATAGTCCCGCAGGCCGGTGAGCAACTCGTCCGGGCACTCGACCTCCTGCTGCCACTCCTGCTGCAGGGATTGCCACGCCGCATCCCCTTCGGTGGTGATGACCGAGAGCAGACGGGTGAGCGGATAGGCCAGCTTGTTGTTGATGCGCTGCTCTTCATCGAGCATGGCCCCCAGCATGGTGAGCCGCTCCACCAGCTTGTCGCTCAGCATCAGGCTGGTCTTCTCGTCGAGCTGCACGGTGCGCTGGCCCGGGGTCATCTGGCGCAGAATAAGGCGCAAGTCGAGGATCTGGTGCTCATCGAGCGCCAGCGCCCCTTCGACCTGGAACCAGTCCTGGCGCCGCTCGATGCGCAGGCTCAGGGCCGCTTCATCGAGACTCTTGAGGCGGGCGCTGTCCTGATGCCAGTGAATGACCACGCCAGCATCCACCAGTTCGGGCAGGGCATTGACCAGCCCCAGCGCCTGTTCCCCCTGCAGCAGCCACTCGCTGCCGGGCAGGCCGATGGGCAACTGATTGCGCAGCAGCTGGGCCTGCAGCTTCTCGGCCGCCAGATCCCGCTGCCAGTAGTGGTACGCCTTGATCCCCTGCCGCACGATGGGCTCACCCTTGCCAAGGGGCTGGGGCGGCAGATCGTCAAAGCGGGTCACCAGCTTGACCGACAGCTGACCATCCTGCCAATCCAGTTGCACCGAAGGAATGCCCGGCCAGGGAGCCAGTTCGGCGTTGCCGCTAAGCCCCGCAACCTGACTGTGCCAGGGCAGCTCGGGAATGGCATCCAGCGTGCGTTGCAGCTCGGCCAGCCCCTCGACGGGCAGCAGCGGGATAGATTCGAGCGCAGGCAAACGGTCGAGCAGCGGCTGCGGGGTGAGGATCAGCTGCCACAGATCCTGCGCCAGCGGCATGATATGGGCCCCGCGGGCGGCCGCATCGGGACAGAGCTGCGCGCTCATCCCCTGTTCGGTGACGACCACCTGCAGCAGGGGGGCGCTGATGGCCAGTTGCAGCTTTTGCCCCTTGGCGTTGAACAAGCGGGGGTGATCGGCCAGCGGTGCCCAGACATCCCGCGGCAACCGCCCCATCACCCGTGGCAGAGTGCGGACCAGCGCCCAGTCATGCTCGTCGAGCATGGCGGCATACTGGGTGGAGAGCAGGGCCGGATCGACCCGGCGACCAGCGGTCCACTCCCCCTTGGTGCTGAGCTTCTGGATCTTGCACTCCAGCTCAGGGCCCTCGGCATGGAGCAGCCACACCAGCCGCTCCTGCGGCTTGCGCACGCCGCTGGAGCGTCCCAACCCCTGCAACCAGTTGAGCCAGCTGGCAGAGGCGGCGGTTTTGTCCTCGTCCCCTTCCTCATCCTGCTCGTCACTGCTCTCTGGTGCACTCTCCTCACTGCTGCGCAGCTGGCAAAGGGGTGCCCCTTTGGCCGCCTCGCCCAACAAGATGCGCAGCAGATCCTGACAAAACGCCATCAGGCGATGATGGGGCTCGGCATCGAGCAGATGGGAGAGATCCCACTTGTGCAGCATGGCCACCTGCGGGCTCTGGGCACCGTGACGGGCCAGCGCGCAGAGATCGAGCCAGAGGTAGCCCCAGTGGAGCTCCTCCACCGGCAGTTGCAGGGTATCGAACAGGCCAACCGCCTGACCGTGGCGATCGCCCGCCCACTGGCTGAGCAGGTCGGCAAGCAGAGGGAACTGGCCGGTCAGGCTGCGCTGCCACTTCTTGCGCTGTTCGCTGGCAATGACGGGATCGGCCTGCTGCAACCAACCAAGCCAGAGCAGGGCGCTGAACGAACGGGGCCACTGGCCCGCCTCACCCTCATCGGTTGCCTGCCACTGGCCCAGCGCGGTGAGCAGTCGCTCGCCGAGCGGGCCGCTCTGGCTCTGCTGGGCCAGCGCCTGCAGGGCTGGCCAGCCGATGACGTCATCGTTGCCCTCGCCGGTTGGCGACGTGCTCTCGCCATCCCCGCAGAGCCAGCGCCACTCCGCCTCGAACGCTTTGGCCCGGGCCTGCACCTCGGGGGCGCAGCGCACCAGCGCATTGGCCAGCGGCCAGCGCTCTTCATAGGGGGCATCGAGCAGCAGTTGCAGCGAGAAGTGTTCCAGCAGCAGTTGCTGCCAGGCGGGGCTGGAGCCCGCCAGCAACTGGTGAGCGTCCGGGGTATCGAGCAGGGTCAGCAGATCGCTGGCCGAGAAATAGGTTGGCACCTCCCCCGCCTTGCCGCGACAGAGCTCGCGCACCACCGCATGAGTGAGATCCTGCCCGGTCAATGAGGGCACCCGGCTCCAGCCCGGCTCCGGGCAGAGACCGGCACGTACCCCCAGGATCAGCGCCAGCGTCCCCTCGGCGGTCAGGCTCCACTGCTGCTCCCCGCGCAATCTGACCAGCCCCGCATCCTGCAGTCGGGTCAGTTTATCGATCAGGGCATGGCCCATCGCCAGTTGATCTTGCAGCAAACGGGTACTGGCGACGCGCTGCAATTGCAGGGTGGCGAGCAGGGCATAACTATCCGAAGAGAGGGTGGACGCAGACATCAAGACTCACGGGCAAGTGCAAAAGCGGAATTTTAACGGTAAAGCGCCAGCGGCTCGACCCTTTACCGTGAAATAACTCAAAAAAAAACGGCCATCCATGATGACCGTCGAAAGTAACGAAGGAAATAGCCGGATCATCCGGTTACCTCCCACAGCGGGAAAATCGGGAGCGCAAGCCCCTAATTCGTGGAGCCAATGCTAGAGGTTGGCGCCCGAAAAAGCTTTGAAGCGGATCACAGTTGAAAAGGATTTCTGAAAACGATTTCAACATTTACCGGCAAGATACCATTATTTCGCACCCAATGAACCACGTGTCAGGTGGCCAAATTCACTAGGTGTACTCTCTCTGTAGGTTGTTCACTCAGGGTATTTTCGGAGAATTGGAGACGCCAACCGAATCAATCATCCGAGGGCTCCGAGTGAACGACCATCAAATTCTCATTAAAGGCCGTGTTATCGATACTGCGTACAACTAACTCATAGAACGTGAACAGAAGCGGTGTTGGTGGTGCCGCTCGGTACCAGAGCACCGGAGACCATCACAACCACGTCACCTTTCAGA
>NZ_MQSY01000031.1:0-72890 GCF_001921245.1 Aeromonas sp. YN13HZO-058
CATCACCCGTTCAGCGACCGTGGATCTGATCAGTCGTAGCACAGATGAAGAAGAAGTGGTCAGCCAGAGTAGTGTGTTCAGCTTCGATGATGACGGCCCGGTAGCTCTGAATGACAACCCTGTCTGTATCATGCAATCACCATTGCCATTGGTAAATGTAACACTGGTTTTGGATACCTCGGGCAGCATGCAGGGGGAAAAACTGGCCGCACTTAAAGTTGCGGTTGCTAACTTGGTGCAAGCTTACGCAGGGCTTGATGCGCCAATACATGTCAATTTGGTAACCTTCGCAACGGGTTCCTCCAATGTTGGTGACTATAACTTCAACTCGGTTAGTGATAGTGGTTATATCAACCTGATAAATGCAGTTAATGCGCTCACCGCAGACGGATGGACTAATTACGCAGATGCGCTTAACACAGCCAAAGCGCAAATTCTGCTCGATGTTAATGCCGTCGGTGCGGACAAAGACCAACAAAACAAGCTGTATTTTATCTCTGACGGTAATCCTGAACCTGGTCCCGCAAACCAAGTTTCAGCGATAACTGCATGGCAAACATTTATTACAAATGGGAATGTTGATAGTGATAATAATTCCGCCACAAATCCTTTCCAGGCACATGCGATTGGTATCAATGTGGATACAGGTACCTACCTCAATCCGATTTCTAGTAATGGAGCTTATATTCTTGCCTCGCCGGAAAATCTGTCCGCTACCTTGGTTGACCTGGCAAGCGCTGGCGGTGGGGTAACCGGCAATGTATTGGCTAACGATAACCCAGGTGCTGATGGAGTAAGATGTATCGCATCAGTCTCTGTCGGTGCTCAAACCTATACCCTAAATGCTGATGGTTCTGGCATCGAAATTTTGGGCTCGGGGGCGGTAACTTATAGTTTCGACGCGGTGACCAAAGTATTGAGCCTCAATACTGAACTCGGAGTTCTCAGGATAGATCTGCAAGGTACCAATGTGGGGGAATATAGCTTTGTTGCCAAGGCCAATATATCACCAGCGATCTTTGGTGATGATGGTGCAGTGAAGCAGTTGTTTACATACACCTTGGTTGATGGGGATGGTGATAAGGCACCTGCAAACTTGGAGATTTGCATCCGTAGCAACCAGTCTGTTCTGGTGGTTGGACACAATGTCAGTGATGTCGACTCTTCACACGTTGCTCACCATATAGCCAGTCCGTTCGATTCGGTGGCTGGAGGCGTTATTCAGGGTGCTGCGGGTAATGATGTGTTGATTGGGGATGTTGGTGGCTCCACAAGGTTACCTGGTCAAAAAGCCAACATTGTCTATGTGCTGGATAATTCGGGAAGCATGGATAGCAATATTCCTTTTACCAATATTCAGGGCGGGACCACTAATATCAGCCGTCTTGATGCGTTGAAACAATCTGTTATTGCATCTCTCAATAACCTCTATGAATCGGGGGCTAGTGATATCAAAGTGCACTTGGTCAAATTTGGAACAAATGCACCCGTTGGTCGTACGTTCACGCTTACCGCTAATGGTATTGATAAACTTGATCAGTTGAACGATGCGATTGTGTTTGTCAATGCAATCGTTGCTAACGGGGATTATACGAATTATGAGGCCGGCTTGGTGCAGGCCAATAATTGGATTCAGTCGTCAGCCCCTGTTTTGGCTGCGGATGTGAACAAGGTGCTGTTCGTATCTGATGGTGCACCAAATCGAGCATTAAATGATTCCGGTGGTGTCATATCTGTTGATGCACAGACAGCCATAAAACACGTCCTTGGTACAGCGGGAAATAATGATAATGTCAGTGAGGTTGGGCTCATCGAAACGGCTGGTCCAGGTACAGCACAGGCTTTTACCATTGAGTCGGTTGGTATCAAGGTGTCCGATAGTGCTTTAGCACTGTTAACCGACATCGAAGGGGCAGGAGGGCTTGCAGATAACGTCACCACCGCCAATCAGCTGACAGACATTATTGGTAATATTACAGGGGGGTTAATCAATGTCGCAGTTGTCGGTAATGATGTTCTGCGGGGAGGCGATGGGAACGATATCTTCTTTGGCGACAGTATTTATGCTGACAGTATCGACGGAGGTTGGGTAGCCTTTGCCGCAGCGCATCCTGGAGCAACCAACAGTGAACTGAGAGCGTTGATTGCCGCAGGGCATGTCTCTTTTGGTCAGGACGGTTCGGTTGGTGGCAATGACATTCTGGATGGCGGCGCCGGTGATGACATTCTTTACGGACAAAAAGGGGAGGATCTACTGATTGGTGGTATCGGTAACGATACCCTGACAGGGGGAAGCGGCAAGGATACCTTCAAGTGGATGGCTGGCGATGCAGATGGTGGGGTGGATATCATCCAAGACTTTGATTTTACCCCGTTAGACGAGGACAATTCACAGGGAGATGTGCTTGATTTGAGTGAGTTGCTGGTCGGGGCCAGTCCGGATGCGGATTCACTGCAGTCATACCTTAATTTCAGCTATGACGAGGTCCATGGACAGACGGTCCTTACCATCGATACGAATGGTTCAACCAGTGGTGTTGAGGTGCATCAAACCATTCTCTTTGATGGTATTGACCTGACGACCTTGGGTGACAGTAATCTGGAGATCATCCAGAAACTGTTGGAGGATGGCAATTTGAAGGTTGATCCGTAACGCTGTCTCGGGGCCGGGCTTGCCTGGCCCCTGTTTTTTCCTCAAGGGGATGGATAAGATAGCGGCTGTAGAGGAGAGGGGTAATCATGCAGTCATTCAACTGGGTCGACATTGATGGCATCCGTTATAGCTGGGATGGGCAGGGGAACATTACCTGCGCCGGCCAGTTTGGCTATCAGGCCTCGATCGCGGGTGACCGGCTGGATGGGATGGAGATTGAGAATGAGGCCGGTGATGTAGCGGGCTCGCTCTATGTTGACTTTGCTGCGGCCTCTATCACTTATGTGCCTGTCATGGATACCGAGTCTGCCCATAACATGATTCTGGTTGGCCATGAGCAGGGGCAGCAGGAGTATCCGCTGGCCAGTTTTCACTCCCCGTTGTTGCACGATTTGCTGGGACCGTCTGATACCATCGCCTGGTCTGCGATGGAGGAGGCGAGTGGTGGCTCCGATATCGGACAGGCGGTGCAAGGACACGTTCTGTCGTGGGACTCGTTCCATTTCGATGATGAGGTATTGGTCTGTGGCGCGGCACCAGCGCTGGATATGGCAAGCCAGAGCCAGGATCCCGGCAGCATGGTCACCATCAGCCTCGATCTGACCAATCAGATACTGGATCAGATCCCTCCCTTGCACGATATATGAATCCCTTAGCTGCACGGGCATAATGACCTCAATCTTTCCGATTGAGGTTTTTTTCTATGTGGCGTCCCCTTCTTACTCTTTCCGCTCTGGTTGTCAGTGCTCCGCTGCTGGCGATTGAAGTGCCGCAAGCGCCCCATCTGGTGGTGAGCGGTTATGCCGAGCAAAAGACCGAACCCGATATGCTCACTCTCAATGTGGCGGTGACTGCACTGGATAAGCAGGGCCTCAAGGCCAAGCAGCAGGTCGATACCAAGGTCGCAGCCTTTTTCAGCCAACTGGAAGGGCTGGGGATCAAACGCAGCGATGTTGAGGCTGGCAACCTGATGGTCTCTCCGGAATATCAGTATGGTGAGAACAAGAAGCCGGTATTGCTGGGATACCGTGCCCAGCGGCAATTGGCGGTCAAACTCTATCAACTGGATAAATTGAGCCCCTTGATGGATACCGCTCTCAAAGCCGGGCTGGAGTCCGTATCCCAGATTGAATACGGGTTGAAATCGCCGCAAGTCATCAAGGAGCAAGCTCGTCTGAATGCCGTTGAGGACGCCAAAACCAAGGCTGAATCTTTGGCCAAGGCGTTCGGAATGAAGCTTGGCAAGGTGTACAGTGTGGAGTATCGCAACGCTTCGCCCATCACCGCCTACAGCCGCAACTTGAAGGCGGTGCAGGCCATGGGGATGGCTGCCCCCGCGCCGGATATGGCGGATAACAGCTATCAGCAACAGCAGATCACGGTAAGCGATAATATCGAGGCCGTTTTCTTGCTGGAGTGATCCCGTCGTTTAAGCCAGGTCATGAACAACCCCGCCATTTGCTGCGGGGTTTTTATGTCGCATCGATGCAGATGTAAAAAAGCCGACGCTCGTGTTTACTTCATCGGGCGTCGGCTTTTTGTTGCGCGGGGTTTATCAGGCGGTAATGGCGTCAGCCTTGATCGCTTCCGGCGCCGGGTTACGGATGAGGTAATCAAACGCACCCAGTGCGGCGGTGGCGCCGGCTCCCATGGAGATGATGATCTGCTTGAACGGTACCGTGGTGGCATCCCCTGCGGCGTAGACGCCGGGCAGGGAGGTCGCGCCCTTGGTATCGATCTCGATTTCGCCAAAGCGGGTCAGGGCAATCTCGCTCCCTTTGAGGAACTCGGTATTCGGTACCAGGCCGATCTGGACGAAGATGCCAGCTACCGCCAGGTGCTTGATCTCACCGGTGGTGCGATCTTCGTAATCCATGCCGACCACCTTGCTGCCATCACCGATCACTTCGGTAGTGCGGGCGCTCATGATGATGTCGATATTGCCCATGGAACGAGCCTTCTTCTGCAGCACCTCATCGGCACGTAGGGTATCGGCAAACTCCACCACGGTCACATGCTCGACGATGCCAGCCAGGTCGATGGCTGCCTCGATACCGGAGTTACCGCCACCAATCACCGCCACTCGCTTGCCCTTGAAGAAGGGGCCATCACAGTGCGGGCAGTAGGCCACGCCCTTGGTGCGGTACTCGAGTTCTCCCGGTACGTTCAGGTCGCGCCAGCGGGCACCGGTTGCCAAGATCACGGCTCGGCTCTTGAGGGTGGCGCCGGAGGCGAGATCCACATTCACATAGCCATCTTTGCTGATGGCGGCGGCACGCTGCTCGGTGATCACTTCCACACCGTACTGCTTGACGTGTTGCTCCAGGCTGGCGGCCAGCTTGGGGCCTTCGGTGTAGGGCACGGAGATGAAGTTCTCGATGCCGACGGTGTCCATCACCTGACCACCGAAACGCTCGGCAACGATGGCGGTGCGAATGCCTTTACGAGCTGCATAGATGGCGGCGGCGGCGCCAGCCGGGCCACCGCCCACCACCAGCACGTCGTAGGGAGCTTTCTCATTCAGCTCGGCGGCCTTGCGCTCGGCGGCACCGGTGTCGAGTTTGGCGACGATCTCTTCCAGCGAAATGCGGCCCTGGCTGAACGGTTGACCGTTCAGGTAAACATTCGGTACTGCCATGATTTGACGTTCAGCGACCTCTTCCTGGAACAGGGCGCCGTCAATCATGGTGTGAGTGATGCCGGGGTTCAGGGTGGCCATCAGGTTCAGCGCCTGCACCACGTCCGGGCAGTTGTGGCAGGAGAGGGAGATATAGGTCTCGAAGTTGAACTCGCCCTTGAGATTGCGGATCTGCTCCTGCACGGCCGCATCGGCCTTGGAGGGGTGGCCGCCGCTTTGCAGCAGGGCGAGCACCAGAGAGGTAAATTCATGACCCATGGGGATGCCGGCAAAGTGAACGCGCGGGGCTTGGCCCTGCGGCGCGACACTCATGGAAGGCTTGCGCGCGGCAGTGCCAGAGGTCTGGGTGATCTTGGGGGACATCTCGGCGATCTCGCTGGCCAGTGCCAGCAGCTCTGCAGATTTGTCGCTGTCGTTGCCGGACACGCTGATCTCGATGGGATTGACGATGTACTGCAGATAGGTGTTCAGCTGTTGTTTGAGGTTGGTATCCAACATCTTCGAATTCCTTCTTGTGATTGCGGGTCGGCGTGAAATTTGAGCCGGAAAGGTGACCGGCACATTTAACACAGGCCGGAGCGCTAACCGGCGCATTTAACCGGGCCGGAAAGCAGACCGGCCCTGAAGCGGGCCGGTCTTGGAAGCGGGAGGCTTAGATCTTGCCTACCAGATCCAGGGACGGGGCCAGAGTGGCATCGCCTTCTTTCCATTTAGCCGGGCACACTTCACCCGGGTGAGCGGCAACGTACTGAGCGGCTTTGACCTTGCGCAGCAGTTCCAGAGCGTCACGACCGATGCCGCCAGCGTTGATCTCGACGATCTGGATGATGCCCTGCGGGTCAATCACGAAGGTACCGCGGTCAGCCAGACCAGCTTCTTCGATCATCACACCGAAGTTGCGGGTGATGGTACCAGTCGGGTCACCAATCATCGGGTACTGGATCTTCTGGATGGTGTCAGAAGTATCGTGCCACGCTTTGTGGGTGAAGTGGGTGTCGGTAGAGACAGAGTAGATCTCGACGCCCAGCTTCTGGAATTCAGCGTAGTTGTCAGCCAGGTCGCCCAGCTCGGTCGGGCAGACGAAGGTGAAGTCAGCCGGGTAGAAGAACACCACAGACCACTTGCCTTTCAGGTCTGCGTCAGACACCTGAACGAATTTGCCATTGTGGTAGGCGGTAGCATTGAACGGCTTGATTTCAGTGTTGATGTAGGTAGACATGTAATTGCTCCTTGGTGATGTACATATGCCGGTCTGGTGTTGAAGAGTCTTGCCAGACGAGGCGCTTAACTTTCGATGGATTCATCATAGGGGCTTTGGTTAATCGATAAAAGCCGCAATTTTGAATCGCTTAAATCTACTTATTAGATATCTCACTATGGCTGTACCTAACATGAATATCTCTGGCGTACAGAGATAACTCCTTGTCGTGGTTCAATATCTGTGCAGTACATCGCCTTTTCAAGGCATGGCAAGCCGTGTGCAGCCGCGATGAGATAAACGGTGGCGCAAACAGGTGGCGCAGGAGGTTGAGGCCGCTGCTCGCAGCGATGGGGATGTGCTGACAAGGGGGAGCAGAAAACGCGGATAAAAAAATCCCGGCGCTATCGTAACGACAGGGCCGGGTCATCAAACAAGGAATGGCTATATAAACAAATGCTTTACAGCAAAGACTAACTACGGGGTGTGCAAACTTGCAGACATATGAGAGGAAGATAATGGGTGCACAATCCCTCGTCTCCCCCTCGGCAACTATTGCATGAGGGGGATAATAGTGTGACGCAGATCACAAGGCAAGTATTTGGTGTAATTTTTCAATCAAAATGAAAGTGTTTCATGATTTCAGCCTGTTTTGACGTCTGAAAACGCTTTTATTGTAATTTAATTACAATCCTTGCAATCAAAAGTCGGTGGGTGGCTCCTGCTCTTCCATCAGTTCCAGCAAGTTGATGGCCACGGCAATAAAGTCTGACTCGGTGACAATGCCGATCAGCTTGCGTCCTTTGAGTACCGGCAGGCAGCCATATTTGTGCCGCTGCAGGTAGAGTGCCGCCTCCTTGATACCGGCATGGGGATCCACACTCGCTACCTGGCGGGTCATGATCTCGTCGAGTTGCACGCTGTCGGTAAACTCGGCTTCCCGCTCCGGATTGATCAGCAACAGTTTGGATTCGCGGGTGGCCAGGATATCGGTAAGGGTCACCAGCCCCAACAAGTGGTGCTGCTCGTCGACGATGGGAATGTGGCGGATCCGCTCCTGCTGCATCAGGTCCATCGCCTGTTTGACACTGTTTTCCGGACCCAGAGTGAAGGGATGTTCGGTCATGATTTCGGATAGGGTCATCATGGTGGGCCTCCTTGTGTATCTGCTTTCACCCTAGCCCAGCCACCACTGGCAAAACATGATCAGGGTCAATACAGATCATTAAAGAATCATTAACCGGAGGCGTGTCTCAATATTGCTCGCTATCCCTTGTCTCTCTTGGGTTTTTGGTCTTTTGGGTTGCCTTGGAAGATGGGGATAACTAGACTAGCCGCCGATTCCCCCCGAGGTGAAAGATGCAAGTATCCGATTTTCATTTTGATCTGCCAGACGAGCTGATTGCCCGCTATCCGATGGCAGAGCGTACCGCCAGCCGCCTGTTGCAGCTCGATGGTCAAACTGGCGCCCTGCGCCACGGTCAATTTGTCGATGTGCTGGACCAGCTCAACCCCGGTGACCTGCTGGTATTCAACAACACCCGTGTCATTCCGGCGCGCATGTTTGGCCAGAAGGCCAGCGGCGGCAAGCTGGAGGTACTGGTGGAGCGCATTCTGGACCCGCACAGCGTGCTGGCCCATGTCCGTGCCTCCAAGGCGCCCAAACCGGGCACCCGGATGATCATGGATGGTGGCGTGGAGGCAGAGATGCGTGCCCGCCACGACGCGCTGTTCGAGATCCACTTCCTCGACCCGCGTCCGGTGCTGGAGATTTTGGAGGCCATCGGTCACATGCCGCTGCCCCCCTATATCGACCGTCCCGACGAGGATGCCGACAAGGAGCGCTACCAGACCGTTTACAATCAGAAGCCCGGCGCCGTTGCCGCGCCGACCGCCGGTCTGCACTTTGATGAGCCGCTGCTTGAGAAAATTCGGGCCAAAGGGGTTGAAACGGCCTTCGTCACCCTGCATGTAGGGGCGGGGACCTTCCAGCCGGTGCGGGTGGAGAAGATTGAAGATCACCACATGCACTCCGAGTATGCGGAAGTGCCGCAAGAGGTGGTGGATGCCATCGCGGCAACCCGTGCCCGTGGTGGCCGGGTGATTGCGGTGGGGACCACCTCGGTGCGTTCGCTGGAGAGTGCGGCCAAGGTCACCCTGGCGCAGGGCAAACCGCTGGCGCCATTCTTCAGTGACACCGACATCTTCATCTTCCCTGGCTACCAGTTCCAGATTGTCGATGCCATGGTCACCAACTTCCACCTGCCGGAGTCGACCCTGATCATGCTGGTCAGCGCCTTTGCCGGGTACGATCACGTGATGGCGGCCTATCAGGCTGCCGTGGCCGAAAATTACCGTTTCTTCAGCTACGGGGACGCCATGTTCGTCACCCGTCGCCAGGCTGAGGCATAAGCTTCAGCGTATTTACCGGGCCGTGAGCGGCCCTCCTATTGTCAGACTGTTTATCTGACGCAGCCGAGGTAGCAATGAAATTTGAACTGAAAACCACCGACGGCCGTGCCCGTCGCGGTCAACTGGTGTTCGAACGTGGTGTGGTACAGACGCCGGCCTTTATGCCGGTCGGGACGTACGGCACCGTCAAGGGGATGACCCCTGAAGAGGTGCGTGAGTCCGGTGCCCAGATCCTGCTGGGTAACACCTTCCACCTCTGGCTGCGCCCGGGTCAGGAAGTGATGCGCGCTCACGGCGATCTGCACGACTTCATGAACTGGCAGGGTCCGATCCTGACCGACTCCGGTGGTTTCCAGGTATTCAGCCTGGGCGACATTCGCAAGATCACCGAAGCGGGCGTCCACTTCCGTCACCCCATCAATGGCGAGAAGATCTTCCTCGACCCCGAGAAGTCCATGGAGATCCAGTACGATCTGGGCTCCGACATCGTGATGATCTTCGACGAGTGCACGCCTTATCCGGCGACTTACGAAGAAGCGCGCAAGTCGATGGAGATGTCCCTGCGCTGGGGCAAGCGCTCCCGCGACAAGTTTGATGCGCTGGGCAACAAAAACGCCCTGTTCGGCATCATTCAGGGCTCGGTCTACGAAGATCTGCGGGATGTCTCCCTCAACGGCCTGCTGGAGATCGGCTTCGACGGTTATGCGGTCGGCGGTCTGGCGGTGGGTGAGCCCAAAGAGGATATGCACCGCATCCTCGAGCACGTCTGCCCGAAAATTCCGGCCGACAAGCCGCGTTACCTGATGGGTGTTGGCAAGCCGGAAGATCTGGTGGAAGGGGTGCGCCGCGGTATCGACATGTTCGACTGCGTGATGCCGACCCGCAACGCCCGCAATGGTCACCTGTTCACCACCGATGGCGTAGTGAAGATCCGCAACGCCAAGTATCGCAACGACACCAGCACCCTGGATGCCGATTGCGATTGCTACACCTGCAAGAACTACACCCGCAGCTATCTGTATCATCTGGACAAGTGCAACGAGATCCTCGGTGCCCGTCTGAATACGATTCATAACCTGCGTTACTACCAGCGTGTAATGCAAGGTTTGCGGGACGCGATCGAGCAGGGTAAATTAGACGACTTTGTAACAGAGTTTTACCGTCGGCAAGGGAAGCCTGTGCCTCCGCTAGCTGAAAAAGACGTGAAATAACAACGATATATAAGTTTTTTATCAAATCTACATCAAAACAAGAGGTTGTTAAATGAGCATTATCTCCAAGGCGTATGCAGAAGGCGCAGTTCCGGGTGCACAGGGTGGTGGTATGGAAATGATCATCATGCTGGCCGTGTTTGGCCTGATCTTCTACTTCATGATCTATCGTCCCCAGGCCAAACGCGCCAAGGATCACCGCAATCTGATGACCTCCTTGTCCAAGGGTGACGAAGTGCTCACTTCCGGTGGCCTGGTTGGCAAGATTGCCAAAGTGGCTGCCGATAGCGATTACCTGGTGATCGCCCTGAACGACCAGACTCAAGTCACCATCAAGAAAGACTTCGTCTCCGCCGTTCTGCCCAAGGGTTCTATCCAGTCCCTTTAATCTCCCAAGGAGCACAGCGTGTTGAATCGCTATCCGCTGTGGAAATACCTGATGGTGGTCTTCGTGATCGCCATCGGTTTTCTATATGCAGCCCCCAATCTTTACGGCGAAGATCCGGCCTTGCAGGTCTCTGCCAGCCGTGGTGCCGAAGTCAAGCTAGATACCCTTGACCTGGTGAAAGAGACCCTTGAAACGGCCAAGATCCCGGTCAAACATGCTGCATTCGAGCACGGTTTTATCCTGATCCGTTTCAAGAACACCGAAGACCAGCTCAAGGCGCGCGATATTGTTGCCAGCAAGCTGGGCGACAACTTCATTACCGCACTCAACCTGGCACCTTCCACTCCCGCCTGGCTCGAAGCCATCGGTGCGGCGCCTCTGAAGCTGGGTCTTGATCTGCGCGGTGGTGTGCACTTCCTGATGGAAGTGGACATGGCCGAAGCACTGACCAAGCAGCAAGAGCAGATGGTGCAGGATTTCCGCACCGAGCTGCGCAACCAGAAGATCCGTTACTCCGGCGTGCGCCGGACCGGCGATCAGGTGCAGGTGATCTTCCGTGATGAAGCGGATCAGGAACGCGCTGTTTCTCATCTGCGTCGTCAGAACCCTGATTTGACCTTCACCACCGAGCAGAAGGGGGATGAGTTCATCCTGCTGGCCGGTCTGAGCGAAGCCAAAATCAAGGAAGTGAAGAAGTACGCTCTCGAGCAGAACATCACCATCATCCGTAACCGGGTCAACGAACTGGGTGTGGCCGAGCCGCTGGTACAACAGCAAGGTGCCGAGCGCATTGTCGTTGAACTGCCCGGTATTCAGGATACCGCCCGCGCCAAGGAGATCCTGGGTGCCACCGCGACCCTGGAATTCCACATGGTGGATGAGGCGGCTGATATTCAAGCCGCTGCCGATGGTCGTGTCCCGCCCAGCTCCAAGCTCTACAGCGATCGCAACGGTCGTCCTGTAGTGCTGCAAAAGCGGGTGATCCTGACCGGTGACCACATCGTGGGTGCCCAGTCCGGTTTCGACGAGTACAGCCGTCCCCAGGTCAACATCAAGCTTGATGGCCAGGGTGGCAACAAGATGGCCAACTTTACCAAGGACAACGTGGGTAAAGGGATGGCGACCGTCTTCATCGAGTACAAGCCGGTCGGTCAGCCTGGTCCGGATGGCAAGCGCAAGTTCCGCAAGCAGGAGGAGGTGATCAACGTCGCCACCATCCAGTCGCGCCTTGGCAGCCAGTTCCGTATCACCGGTATCGACAACGCCAACGAAGCCCACAACCTGGCGCTGCTGCTGCGTGCCGGTGCCCTGATCGCCCCGATCCAGATCGTGGAAGAGCGCACCATTGGCCCGAGCCTGGGTCAACAGAACATCGACAGCGGTATGGAAGCCATCGGCTGGGCCATGCTGGTGATCGTGCTGTTCATGGGGATCTACTACCGCGCGTTCGGCTGGGTCGCCAACCTGGCGCTCTGTATGAACCTGGTGTTGATTGTCGGCATCATGTCGATGATCCCGGGCGCCACCATGACCCTGCCGGGTATCGCCGGTATCGTGCTGACGCTGGGTATGGCGGTGGATGCCAACGTGCTGATCTACGAGCGTATTCGTGAAGAGATCCGCAACGGTCGCGGTGTTCAGCAAGCCATCCATCTGGGCTTTGATCGGGCATTCTCCACCATCGCCGACTCGAACGTTACCTCGCTGATCACGTGCGTGATCCTGTTCGGTATCGGTACTGGCGCCATCAAGGGCTTTGCCCTGACGCTGGGCATTGGTCTGACCGCCTCCATGTTTACTGCCATCACAGTTTCCCGTGCCATTATCAACCTGGCTTGGGGTGGACGGCGCATCGACAAGCTGCCCATCTGAGGATAGAGAGATGTTTCAGATTCTACATTTTGAAAAACCGATCCCGTTTATGCGCTATGCCAAGCCGGGTGTGGTTTTCTCTTCCGTGCTGATGGTGATTGCCCTGTTCTTCCTGTTTGATCGGGGTCTGAACTGGGGTCTGGACTTTACCGGTGGTACCACCATCGAGGTGGGGTTCCAGCAGTCGGTGAGCCTGGACAAGATCCACGACGCACTGGAAGAGCAGAAGATTGAAGGGGCAACCCTGCAACACTTTGGCTCCAGCCGTGACGTGCTGTTCCGCCTGACCCCGAAAGAGGGGGTCAAGGTAGAACAACAGGGTAACGAAGTGCTGGCGGCGGCCAAGCTGCTTGACGAGGGCGCTGTGCTCAAACGCGTCGAGTTTGTCGGCCCTTCCGTGGGTGATGAACTGGCGACAGACGGTGCGCTGGCCATGCTGGCCTCCATCCTCTGTATCCTGGCCTATGTGGCGGTGCGCTTCGAGTGGCGTCTGGCGCTGGGGGGTATTCTCTCTCTGGTGCACGACGTGGTGATCACCCTGGGCGTGTTCGCCTACTTCCAGTACGAGTTCGACCTGACCGTGCTGGCGGCGTTGATGACCCTGGTGGGTTACTCCCTGAACGATACCATAGTGGTGTTCGACCGCCTGCGGGAGAACTTCCGCAAGGTGCGTAAAGGGGATACCGACTACATTCTCGATCTCTCCATGACCGAGACCCTGAGCCGTACCATCATCACCTCCGGCCTCACCTTTATCGTGGTGCTGGCGCTGCTGCTCAAGGGCGGTGCGCTGATCCACGGCTTTGCCGTGGCCATGGTGATCGGTGTGGCGTTCGGTACCTACTCCTCCATCTATGTGGCGAGTTCGTTTGCCATGTTCCTCGGCGTCAAGCGCGAGCACATGCTGCCGACCCAGGTAGAGAAAGAGGGTGCGGACCAACAGGAAATCCTGCCGTAACAGTGAAGAGCGCCTGATGGCGCTCTTTTCTTATCTCTGCGTGTCGTTTGCTGACGCACATGATTCAAACAACAGGAGTTTGTCATGCATCACAATCCCCGTTTTTTGGCGCTGGTTGACGGGATCCGCTCCCGTGTCACCGAAACCGATGTTCACCAGATCAAGCGCTGGCAGGATGAAGGGCGCACGTTTCAGCTGATCGACGTGCGGGAAGAGAGCGAGTGGGCCAAGGGCCACCTGCCCGGCGCCCGTTATCTTGGCCGTGGGGTGATCGAGCGGGATATCGAGACCCTGTTCCCGGATCCCGAGACCGAGCTCTACCTCTATTGTGGCGGTGGTTTTCGCTCCATTCTGGCAGCGGACAACCTGCAACAGATGGGTTATCGCAAGGTGATCAGCGTAGACGGCGGTTTTCGCGGTTGGCTGGAGGCCGGATACCCTGTCGAATCCTGATTTATTTGAGGTAGAGGGGCACAGCTACATGACAAAGTGGCAGTTGACCTTTACCATATGCGGGGTCAAGCGTAAGCGTCGGAGTGTTCATTGAACGTCAGGAAAGGGATTGGATACCTCCTTGGTATCCTGTTGTTGCTTCCCATGTGGGGTTGCAGCAGTAGCAGTCAGGTTAACACCCCCAAGGTTCCCAAGCCGCAGCCTGCTTCACTGGTTTTGGCGACCCCCCTGCAGGTCTCCTACCAAAGCGAGCTGGCGTTGGCGCGACTCGGGCAGATGCTCAGTGAAATGGAACTGACCACCGAACAGCGGGCAGAGTTGTTCTATGAGCGTGCCGTGGTGTTTGATCGGGTTGGCCTGCGTTCCCTCGCGCGGCTCGATTTCAACCGTGCCCTGCGGGAGAAGCCGGATTTCGCCGAAGCCTACAACTTCATCGGCGTCTATCTGGTACAGCAGCAGAATTACGATGAAGCCTATGATGCGTTCGATTCCGCCCTCGAACTGGCGCCGGACTATGACTATGCCTACCTCAACCGTGGCATCGCCCTCTATTACGGCAACCGTCCCGAGCTGGCCGCGGCCGATATGAAGCGTTTCTACGAGGCGCAGCCGGAAGACCCCTATCGGGTGATCTGGCTCTATCTGGCCGAGCAGAAACTCGACCCGTCGGCGGCCATGAGCCGGATGCGCGAGCGTCTCAACAAGTACGATGACGATGCCTGGAACTGGGATCTGGTGCGCCTTTATATCGGCGAGATCAATGCTTCCCAGCTGATGGGCAACGTGGTGAAAGGGGTGAAGGATAACCGGGAGCTCGCCGAGCGCCTGTGCGAAACCTACTTCTATCTGGGCAAGTTCGAGCTGGGCAAAGGCAACCGCAAGGAAGCCATCAGTTACTTCAAGCTGGCCCTCTCCAACAACGTCTACGACTTTATCGAGCACCGCTATGCGCTGCTGGAACTGGAGTTGATGGCGCGCAAACCCTTGCCGCCAGGCGCCCAGAGCGCCCGCAGCAAGAGTGATCAACCCTCCTGAACCACTGCGTTATCGTTGTAAAAAAGGCCTCGCGATGAGGCCTTTTTGTTGGGCGAATGGCGGGCTTATTCCACCAGACTCATGCCGGGGATCTGGCGCCAGTAGCCGTTGCAGTCGCTCCCCTGCTGCAGAGGCAAAGGGGCCTGCCCTTGCTGATTGGCTTTGAAGCGGGCCAGCATCTCCAGCGTATCCATTCCTTGCGGTGATAGCCTGACTACATCCACCAGACCTGCCATGCCTGCCAGCTCGTTGCCCAGGTTGTAGCAGTAGCCGGACTGGGTCTGGATCCCGTTGAGATTGAACACCCGCAGCCCCTCGCGGCTGTTGGCCAGTCGTCCGGTGGGGTAGTTGATGCAGGCGAGCTCGCAGTTGTCCTTGGGCTTGTCGAGGGAGCGGGCGGTGAAGCAGCGCGCCGAGTAGGCGAGCGGCAGATGGCCGTAGGCAAACACCTCCACCTCGAACTGGTCGCGCAGGGACCCCAGATCCTGATTGAGCTGGATCAGCCAGTCACGGGAGAGTTCCACCGGCATAACCCAGCGCTTCATCCCCTGTTTGAGCAGCATGCGCAGCACATCGGCGTTATAGGCGTTGATGGCGGGGCCGCAGACAAACGGGATTCCTGCCTCCCAAGCGAGTTGCACCGTACCGAGATCGTTGGCTTCGACCAGCAGATCGCCGTTGTCGACCAGCCGCTTCACTTCCTTGAGTTCGGAGGGGGCGGAGATGAGAGCGAGGGTCGAGAGCACTACCTGCTTGCCGGAGCTGGCGACCTGACGGGCCAGCGCAATCCAGTCATCGACTTTGAGTTCGCGTCGCTTGCTGCAGACGGTCTCCCCCAGATAGATGATGTCGGCCTGGCTGTCGGCCGCAGCATGGTAAAAGGCTTCGGTATCGGCTTTGGGCCAGTAGAAAAGCAGAGGCCCGAGAGAAAATTGCATGGATGGACTCCTTATTGCCACTGACGATGATAGGCGCCGAGGGTAGTCTGGCTCCCTTCGGAGACGCGGGCGAGCTGGGCATCCCACTCAGGCTTGACCTGATAGGCCTCGGGATTGGCCTGATAGGCATCTATGGCCGCACGCCAGACCCTAGTCACCTGCTCCACATAGGCGGGGCTGCGTTGGCGCCCTTCAATTTTGACCGACTGGATCCCGGTCTGGAACAGCTCGGGCAACAGGCCAAGGGTATTGAGACTGGTCGGCTCTTCCAGTGCGTGGTAGGTCTGGCCATCCACGTCGAAACGCCCCTTGCAGAGGGTCGGGTAGCCAGCATTTTCACCCGGGCCGTAGCGGTCGATCAGCACCTCGTTGAGCCGTGACTCGAGGCCGCTTGGGGTCTCTTCCCAACGGACGAACTTGGCCGGTGAGCAGGCGCCGACCGTGTTGGGGCTCTCGCCCGTCATGTAGGAGGAGAGATAGCAGCGACCCTCGGCCATGATGCAGAGGCTGCCAAAGGCGAACACCTCGAGGCCAACGTCGGTCTCGCGGGCCAGCTGTTTGACCTGATGCATGGAGAGCACCCGGGGCAGCACCACCCGTTTGACATTGAATTGCTGCTGATAGAAGCGAATGGCGGCGGCATTGGTGGCGCTGGCCTGCACCGAGACATGGAGTTCCATCTCGGGATAGTGGCGGCTGGCATAGTCCAGCACCGCCAGATCGGCGATGATCAGGGCATCGGCGCCGAGGGCCACCCCGCGATCAACCGCCTGTTTCCATCGTGCATCGGCACCGGGATGGGCAAAGGTGTTGATGGCAATATGCAGTTTGCGACCATGTTGATGCACATAATCCACCGCCTTCTCCAGTTTGCTGTCGGTAAAGTTGAGACCGGCAAAGTGGCGGGCATTGGTGTCATCCTTGAAACCGATATAAACGGCATCGGCCCCGTTATCCACGGCGGTTTTCAGTGCCGGCAAACTGCCTGCCGGACAGAGTAATTCCATTGGTACGCTCCGAGAGTGCATATGAAGGGCAAACGAGCCCTGATTGTATGCAGCCATGCACTCCCGCTTTTTGACCTGAGGCAGCTTTGTGTGGCTTTACCCTTCTTGAGGTAACCCTGCACAAGTTTGATTTCCAACAGGATCTTGCCACTCTCCCTGTGTTTGAATGCGCAAAAAAGGGAGTCTATCGTGTTTCAACAACTGCAACGTCGCCTGGTCGAACAGGCTCCGCGCTTCTTGCGCCATCCCCTCAAGCTGGTTCCCTTCAATCTGCAAAAGCAGCTGATGGAGAGTTTGCTGGCCAGGGTCTTCAAAGAGGCCATCGCAGATGGCGATTTCGCGTTTCTGGCAGACAAGTGGCTGAAAGTCGACGTCTCTGATCTGGAGCTCTGTTGGTTTATCAGTGAACAGAACGGTCAGCTGGTGGTGGCGCGCGAGTGTGACAAGGCCGATGTCTGCTTCAGCGGGACAGCCAACGACCTTATTCTGATTGCCGGTCGCAAAGAGGATCCTGATTCGCTCTTCTTCCAGCGCAAACTGAAGATAGAAGGGGATACCGAACTGGGCCTTGAGGTGAAAAACCTGATGGATAGTCTGGATCTCGATGGCTTGCCGAGCCTGATGAAGTATCCCCTGATGGATCTGGCGACGTTTATCGAACGCGCCCGCACCGAGTCAGTGCAAGCTCCGGTGCAGGCGGCGCCGAGCGGGATCCCGTCTTAAGTGGACAATCACCCCGTGGGCATGGCGGCGATAATGGTGCCGTGCCCAGAGGCAACGACAAGCCCACAGACAGGGCACAAAGGCGATGAGGGCGGTAGGGGCGGGCAGTTGTGACATTGCCAGCCCCGCACCCAGCCAGATGAAGGGCTGCGCTTCATACAGCCACTCCGGCTGCAGCCAGCGTTTGCTCGGAAAGATAATCAGGTCGGTGCGCCGGTAACTGGAGCGCATCATCCAGGTCACCGCCCCGGCGATAAACAACAAGGCGCCTGCAAACCAAAGCAGGGGCTGTTCACCCAACATAATGATGGCCATAGCCATCAGCAGGTAGAGGCTGGGCAATCTCTCATAGATAAAGGGAGGAAGCATGGCGTTGTGTCTCCTGTGCCGTTAACCGGATATCCATCAAGTTTAGTTTCCCTCTCTCACTTCCCTCATGCTGGTTTGTTATACAAACAGACGGTTTTGTTCTGAAATTGGACTGACCACGCCCGAGCAGACGATCCAGCCCTAGAGTTTGAGCATAGGAAGAGCATATGGGCACACCACGATTTATACCTGAATTAGCAGTGCGTCAGCTCAATTATTCAGTGGCATAGATCTGAAGTGGTTTAGCGGTTAACTGATACTTTCGGGAGTGGACTGGCTGCATTCGATCCGTTTCGCAGTAGATAGATCAAGCCAGCAATCGCTGTTGATATGGTTCTACAACATACCTCTTTGGTACAGAAGTAAAGAGTCAGCGGTGCTGGATCTCGGCCCACATCCTTATCGCAGGGAGGATGACTGATATGAACAATAAAAAACGCCGATCATCCGATCGGCGTTTGCATTGATGTCGCTAGCTGCGGAAATTAACCCAGATTGGCTGCAACCTTGCTTTGGGCTTGCCCTTTGCGCTTGATGACAAAGCCAATGCCCAGTACCACCAGCCAGGCGGGGATCAGTTCGACCGAGATCCGGAAATCGGGGGTCATATACATGATCACCAGGATGCCAGCCATAAAGGCGAGGCAGAGGTAGTTACCGAAGGGGTACCAGAACGCCTTGAACTTGGGCTGGACACCTTCTGCGACCTTGGCCTTGCGGAACTTGAGGTGCGCCAGGCTGATCATCGCCCAGTTGATCACCAGTGCGGAGACCACCAGCGCCATCAGCAGGCCAAACGCCTTGCCCGGCATCAGGTAGTTGATCAGCACGCAGAGCAGGGTGGCGATGGCCGAGACCGAGAGGGCAACCAGCGGTACGCCGCTCTTGTTGGTCTTGAGCAGGGCTTTCGGGCCGTTGCCCTGTTTGGCCAGACCGAACAGCATCCGGCTGTTGCAGTAGACGCAGCTGTTGTAGACCGACAGCGCTGCTGTCAGCACCACGATGTTGAGCACGGTGGCGACCAGATTGCTGTCCAGTGCGTGGAAGATCATCACGAACGGGCTGCCGCCTTCCACCACTTTACCCCAGGGGTAGAGGGACATCAGGATAGCCAGGGCGCCGATGTAGAAGATGAGGATGCGGTAGATCACCTGATTGGTGGCCTTGGGAATGCTCTTCTCGGGGTTGTCCGCTTCCGCGGCGGTAATGCCTACCAGCTCCAGACCGCCGAAGGAGAACATGATCACCGCCATCGCCATCACCAGACCGCTGATGCCGTTGGGGAAGAAGCCGCCTTGGGCCCACAGGTTGGTGACGCTCGCCTCGGGGCCGCCGGCACCAGAGATGAGCAGATAGCCGCCAAAGCCAATCATGCCGATGATGGCGACCACCTTGATGATGGCGAACCAGAACTCCATTTCGCCAAACGCTTTGACGTTGGAGAGGTTGATGGCGTTGATAAGCACGAAGAAGAAGGCTGCCGACATCCAGGTCGGGATTTCGGGCCACCAGTACTGGACATAAATGCCCACTGCGGTCAGCTCGGCCATGCTCACCAGCACGTAGAGCACCCAGTAGTTCCAGCCGGACGCAAAACCGGCAAACTCGCCCCAGTATTTGTAGGCAAAGTGGCTGAATGAGCCTGCTACCGGCTCTTCCACCACCATTTCACCGAGCTGGCGCATGATCAGGAAGGCGATAAAGCCGCCGATGGCGTAGCCCAGCAGGACCGAGGGGCCCGCCATCTTGATGGTTTGGGCAATGCCCAGAAAGAGGCCGGTGCCGATGGCGCCGCCCAAAGCAATCAACTGAATGTGGCGGTTTTTAAGGCCGCGCTTCAGCTCCTCACCGTCTTGTTTCAAATCCATGGGTCTGTCCTTACGTCTCTGTTGTCTCTTGTCGGTGTTGGGCTCATCCTGAGCAGGCCGCAGTGCGTAGCCAAAACCTGACGAAAGCTGCATTTATTTCGTTACGCCATGCCATTTTCAATTTTTGATGTTGACTGGCAACCGAAGCAGAATAGTGATAATCCGCCATAAATGCACCTGTTTTCCATCTCTAATGGCCGTATTTTGTACCAATGGCAGCTTTTTCATGATCTAAAGAGGCTTGTTGGTAGTTTTTGGTTGATGTTTATGCAATCGAACTCTGTTTTGTTGACATTCCGCCTTATTGGTGGGCTTTTGTGGTGCCAGGCCATAAGTGGATGCAAATGATGCCAAACAAGCGAGAGTGCAGGGAAGAATGCAAGGAAGAGTACAGGGAGTTGGAGCACAGGGAACGCGAAAGCGTGCTGCAACAAGGGGTTGGCCGTGGAGTGTTGGTTGCGCTCTGGTTAGGGATTGCCGCCAGTCCGCTGTTGTTGCTGGTGGCCGCAACCATGTTGCTGGGCTGGCTCTCGCTCGGTGATCAGGGCTTGCTGCACTACTGGCAGCCGCTGTTGCTGGTCGGCGGGGTAACGGGTGCTGTTGCTGGCGGTTGGTTGGCAGAGAGGGTTCGCCTGCGCCACGGCTTGCTGGCCTTCTATGCCCGGTTGATGAACAACCCTGAGCTCAATCGTTAGTTAACTCTGGCTGTTCGCAGAGCAGAGCACAGTAGAGCAGAGCGGAACAAAACAGCGGCTAACGGGCGGCAGGCGCGCAACGGCAGGTTGGAACAGGTTGGCAAGCAGAGGGATAAGCATTTGTGGTGCTTATCCCTTTTTCATCCACGCTTTTCACTGTTATCTATGCAAACCACAACTTACAACAGCTGACTTTTACCGCCGATCTGGGGTTTTTATCTTTTGTTGATGCCAGCAGCTGTAAAGTTGGCTTAACAGAGCTGGCGGCGTAGGCCGGTTGCCTCGAGGACCTTGGCGCTGATCTCCTCCACCGAGTGGGAGCTGGTATCGAGAAAGCGGATCGCCTCTTGGCGAAACAGCCTCTCCACGCAGGACAGCTCCTGCTCGCACTGTTCGATGGAGGAGTAGCGGCTGTTGGCGCGGCGCTGGTTGCGGATCTCCTGCAGTCGCTGCGGCGCTATGGTGAGGCCAAACAGCTTGTGACGGTTGGCCTTGAGGGGGGCGGGCAGCTCCAGCATGCCCATGTCCTGCTCGATAAAGGGGTAGTTGGCGGCGCGAATGCCAAATTGCAGCGCCAGATAGAGGCTGGTGGGGGTCTTGCCGCAGCGGGAGACCCCGATCAGGATGATGTCTGCTTCATCGTACTCTTTGGTGGTGATGCCATCGTCGTTGGCCAGCGCGAAGTTGACCGCCTCGATGCGATCGTCATAGAGCTTGCGGTTCTCCATGCCGTGGGTGCGGTGGAGGCGGGGCTCGGCTTTTACCCCCAGCTCCTGCTCCAGCGGGCTGACGAAGGTGTTGAGAAAGTCGTGGCCGCACGCTTCCGATTTGAGCACCTCTTCCCGTACCAGCGGGTCGACGATGGTGTGAAACAGGATGGGGCGTACCCCGGTCTGGCGGAACTGCTCGTCGATCCGCATCCGTACCTGACGGGCCTTCTCTTGGGTCTCCACAAAGGGGATAGTGATCTGCTCGAAGGCCAGCGGAAACTGGCTCAGTACCGCGTGGCCGAACACTTCGGCGGTGATAGCGGTGCCGTCTGAAACATAAAATACGGTGTGCACGTGGGGCTCCTGTGATACCGGCGGGTGGGGCCGCATGGGGTAAAGGGTGAGAAGTATCTCTCGAAACCATACCAGTTTTGTCAACCGGTCTGCTGTGCCCAAGTTGTGAAGTGGCTTGCAAACCTGAATCGTTATCTTTTTGTGTCGCCATTGTAGAATGTTCCGGTCATTCGACCATCCCCAACGCTTGCTCGGGGATTTTTTTGAAAACCAGTAGAAAACGTTTTCATGGTCGTTGGCAACAAAAGAAACAGACAATAACGCACCTGACTTACCCATAACCTCATCGATTAAATCGGGCGCACGAGGTGCTATGGCATCGGTGCCCACCAACCTGGAGACATCCAAGTGCAACAGTACGTGCTCTGGTACGAACAACTCGGAATGCAGGACGTAGAACGCGTTGGCGGCAAGAACGCATCCCTTGGCGAGATGATCAGCAACCTCTCTGGCGTCGGTGTATCCGTGCCGGGGGGCTTTGCTACCACCGCCTTTGCGTTTAACGAGTTTCTGGAGTCAAGCGGCCTCAACGGCAAGATCCACCATCTGCTCGACAATCTGGACGTAGACGATATCGCCGCCCTCAACCGGGCCGGGCAGCAGATCCGCGACTGGGTGATCGATGCCCCGTTCCAGCCCGAGCTGGAGCTGGCGATCCGGGTTGCTTATGAGAAGTTGAGTGCCGGTGTCGAGGCTTCGTTTGCGGTGCGCTCCTCCGCCACCGCCGAGGATATGCCGGACGCCTCCTTTGCCGGTCAGCAGGAGACCTTCCTCAACGTACGTGGCATCGATGCCGTCATGACGGCGGTCAAGCATGTGTTTGCGTCACTGTTCAACGATCGCGCCATCTCCTATCGGGTGCATCAGGGCTATGACCACAAGGGCGTTGCCCTCTCGGCCGGGGTGCAGCGGATGGTGCGCTCGGATCTCGCCGCCTCCGGCGTGATGTTTACCTTGGATACCGAGTCCGGTTTCAACGACGTGGTCTTTATCACCGGCAGTCAGGGGCTGGGGGAGATGGTGGTGCAGGGGGCCGTCAACCCGGACGAGTTCTATGTGCACAAGCCGACCCTCAAGGGGGGCCGCCCGGCGGTGGTGCGCAAGACGCTTGGCTCCAAGTTAATCAAGATGACCTATTCGGACGATGCCGGTCATGGTCGTCAGGTGAAGATTGTCGATACCGATGAGGCCGAGCGCAGCCGCTTCTGCATCAGCGATGAGGAGGTGATGGCGCTGGCGAAACAGGCCCTCATCATCGAGCAGCACTATGGCCGCCCGATGGATATCGAGTGGGCCAAGGATGGTCAGGATGGTCAGCTCTACATAGTGCAGGCGCGCCCGGAAACCGTGCGCAGCCGGCAGGAGGCCAACACCCTCGAGCGCTTCGCCCTCAAGCAAGCGGGCAAGGTGTTGATCGAGGGGCGCGCCATCGGTCACAAGATTGGTGCAGGCCCGGCGCGGGTCATCTCCTCCATCAGCCAGATGGACGAGGTGCAGCCCGGCGACGTGCTGGTGACCGACATGACTGACCCGGACTGGGAGCCCATCATGAAGCGGGCCTCCGCCATCGTCACCAACCGTGGCGGCCGCACCTGTCACGCCGCCATTATCGCTCGCGAGCTGGGCATTCCGGCGGTGGTCGGCTGTGGCAACGCCACCGATCATATTGAGCCGGGTCAGCGGATCACCGTCTCCTGCGCGGAAGGGGATACCGGTTTTATCTATGACGGCGAGCTGGACTTCGACGTGGCGGTGACCGAGGTGGGCAACATGCCGCGGCTGCCCATCAAGATCATGATGAACGTCGGCAACCCGGACAGGGCCTTCGACTTTGCCCAGTTGCCCAATGCTGGTGTCGGGCTGGCGCGCCTCGAATTTATCATCAACCGGATGATCGGGGTGCACCCCAAGGCGCTGCTGGCGTTTGACCAGCAAACGCCAGAGCTGCAGGCCACCATCGCCAAGATGATCGCCGGTTACGACAGCCCGCGGGAGTTCTACGTGGCCAAGCTGACCGAGGGGATCGCCACTCTGGGCGCTGCGTTCTGGCCGGAGCGGGTGATCGTGCGGATGTCAGACTTCAAGTCCAACGAGTACGCCAATCTGGTGGGTGGCCGTGGCTACGAGCCCCACGAGGAAAACCCGATGATCGGTTTTCGTGGCGCATCCCGCTACATCGCCGACAGCTTCCGCCCCTGTTTTGCCCTCGAGTGCGAGGCGATCAAGCGGGTGCGCGATGTGATGGGGCTGACCAACGTCGAGGTGATGATCCCCTTCGTGCGCACCGTGGGCGAGGCGGAGCAGGTGATCGACATCCTGGCCGAGAACGGTCTGCGCCGCGGCGAGCGGGGGCTCAAGGTGATCATGATGTGCGAGATCCCGAGCAATGCCCTGTTGGCAGACAAGTTCCTCGAGCACGTGGACGGTTTCTCCATCGGTTCCAACGACATGACCCAGCTTACTCTTGGGCTGGATCGGGATTCCGGGCTCATCGCCCATCTGTTCGACGAGCGCAACGAGGCGGTCAAGGCGCTGCTGGCGATGGCGATCCAGGCTGCGCGCAAGGCGGGCAAGTACGTGGGGATCTGCGGCCAAGGCCCATCCGATCACCCGGACTTCGCCGCCTGGCTGGTGGAGCAGGGGATCGACTCGGTGTCGCTCAACCCCGATACCGTGGTCGACACCTGGCTCTATCTGGCGGAGCAGCACAAGGCACGCTAAGTCGGACAGCACTGCCACTCACTTAAATGGCGCCCGCGGGCGCCATTTTTTATGGCCGAAGATGCTACAACAGGCCCGACGTGGCGGCTAAAAATGTCTAAATAGGCGCGCTGGCGCGAGGTTTTACACTCCGTTACATCTGCTCGCTTTGCGTCAGTCCCATAATGGCTCGGTAATCCGGCGGCGCGGCCCCGTTCGGGGAGTACACGCAGTTTCCTGTCAGTATGGAGGTCATGGGTAGGCAGATGTCACAGAGCGTATCAAACCGGGTGATCAAAAACATGCTGGGAGCCTGCCAGCAGCAGGGGGGCGATCCCGAAGCCATCATGAGGGCTGGCGGTCTCACGTCATTCGACATCGCACGGGAGCAGGGCCGGATCCCTGCCCACAGTCACTACCGGATGTTGCAACTGATGCAGCCTTATCTGGCGGGGTTTCACGAGACTATTCTCTCCTACGACATCGGCCAGCTCTACCAGCATTATCCTCCTCTCATCAGCCTGTGTCTGAACCAGCCATCGCCGCGGGCGGCACTCGAGGTGCTGCTGGCCTATCGCCCCATTATCGGTAGTTGTGACGAGTTGCGGGTGCAGCGGGGGGCGCAGGTCAGCCAATACCAGTATGTCAATCAGGGGCCCGCTGGCCTCGGGGCGAGTCAGGCCATCCCCAATTTCATCATTATCTACCGGATCCTGCGGGTCTATCTGGCGGATGTCCGAGTCTCGGTGGGATTTACGGGGCAGCCACCGCATCGCCATCAGTTGCTGGACCAGTTCTTCGGGACTCGCTGCCGATGGGATCAAGGGGAGAATACTCTGACCATCGACAACGCCCAGCTTGACCGTCCCAGCCACTGCTACAACGAACCTCTTGGCCATTTGCAACTGGCCCAGCTGGAGCAGATCTGCGCCGACATCGCCGAACGGACCCCCTTTGCTTATCTGGTGGGGGAACGGATCCGCCACAAGATCCGGAAAGGGGCGCTGGAGAGCGACGAGAGCCTGCTCAAGGAGGTGTGTGCTGCCATGAACGTCAGCCGCTGGACCCTGAATCGCAAATTGCAGGGGGAGGGGAGCAGCTTCTCCACCATCCTCAGAGAGGTGAGGGTGAGTGAGGCTTGCCGCTTGCTGGAAGAGGGGGCTCAACCCCTGCAGGATATCAGCGATCGGGTCGGTTTCTCGTCTCAGAGCGCCTTCAACCGTTTTTTCAAGGCCAACATCAGGATGACGCCGCTGGCCTATCGCAATGCCCGCCAATGAAAACGGGACCGACGCAGGTCCGGTCCCGGGTGAAGGTCGGGATGGGCGCCCTGCGGCGCCTCCCGGCCGAAGGTTACCGACCTAGCGGGTGACGGTGGTGACGCTGGCGGGATCCACTCCGGCCGGTAGTGCCAGTGCCCCCGGTGTGGTGTTGCTCACCACGATCTCCTTGCTCACCGTGAAGCTGACCGGCGAACTGCTGGAGACATCCGACGAGGGGCTGACGTAAGCACTGTAGCTGCCCGGCTCGACGATCCACTGGTTGCTGGCCTCATCAAAACTGGCAAGGGTGCTGGCCGGAATGGTGAAGCTCAGCTGCTCGCTGGCCCCCGGTGCAAGCTGCGCCGTCTTGGCAAAGGCCTTGAGCTCGATGAGCGGTTTCTTCAGTTTGACCTCGGGGGCGGTGACATAGACCTGGGCCGCCTCCTTGCCTGCCACGGCCCCTGTGTTGGTGATGGTGGCGGTCAATACCAGGCTGCCGGCTGCGCCCTCGGCCAGGGTATTGCTGGCGATGGCGGGGCTGGTGTAGCCAAAGCTGGTGTAGGAGAGGCCGAAACCGAACGGGTAGGAGACCGCCTGCTCGAAGGTGCTGTAGTAGCGGTAGCCCACGTAGATCCCCTCGTTGTAGTAGAGATCATCCGGTTCGCCGTCCCCGTTGGTATCCACGCCCGGGAAGGTACCGGCGGAGGGAACGCTGGCGTAGCTTTGCGGAAAGCTCTGAGCCAGCTTGCCGCTCGGGTTGACCGCGCCGGAGAGTACGTCCGCCACCGCATGGCCAGTCTCCTGACCGGCCATATAGGCCAGCAGGATGGCGTCCACCTTGTCGCTCCACTGGGCGGTGTCGATGACGCCGTTGACGTTGAGTACCACCACCACCTTCTTGCCCTTGGCATGGAAGGCGCTGCTCACCGCCTCGATGAGGGCGCGCTCGTCATCACCGAGCAGGTAGTCCCCCTTGCCGCTGCTGCGATCCGCCCCCTCTCCGGCCTGACGACCGATGCTGATGACGGCAGCTTGCTGGGTGGCGGCTGCGTTGGCGATCAGGGCCGCCAGATCGCCGCTCACGGGGGCCTCGGCGCAGGTGTAGTAGCCCTTGGCGCCAAACTGACCCTCGTGATAGACCTTGTTGTTCTCGTAAAAATCGCGGTAGTAACTCTGCAACGCCTCGTTGACCGGGAAGCGTGCGGCCAGCCCCTGGGCGATGGTGGTGGTATTGGTGGCGTTTACATCCCCGCTGCCGGTCCCCCCCTTGTAGGTGTTGATCTGGTTGATGCCAAAACCGGCCAGAGTGCTGGTGGCCGCCAGTGGCAGGGCGGTGGCCTCGTTGCGCAGCAGTACCATGCTCTCAGCGCCGGCCTGACGGGCCAGTTTGGTGTGGGCGGCCAGATCCGGGCTGTTGCTGATGGCCAGCTGGTTGTAGGAGGGGCTCTTCAGCACCTGGGTCAGGATGTGGACGGCCGCTTCGTTCACCTTGGCCTCGTCGAGATCTCCCTGCTCGATGGATTGCTGCAACTGATCCTTGACGTTGCCCGGCTCGATCAAATCCTGCCCTGCCAATACTTGCTTGTAGGCGCTGTTTTCGACATCGCCAGCGAACCAGTCTGACATCACCAGACCGTCGAACTTCCACTCCCCGCGCAGCAGGTCGGTCACCGCATCCCTGCGCTCGTTGACATAGGTGCCGTTGACCTTGTTGTAGGAGGTCATCACCGCCCAGGGCTGGGCCTCATCCACCGCGATCTGGAAGCCGCGCAGATAGATCTCGCGGAAGGTTCTCGGCTCGCCGATGTCGTTGATCTGGTTGCGGTTGGTCTCGGAGTTGTTACCGAAGTAGTGCTTGATGGTGGTGCCCACCCTGTTGCTCTCCACCCCGTTGACCATGGCGGCGCCTATCTTGCCGGTCAGCAGGGGGTCTTCCGAGTAGTACTCGAAGTTGCGCCCGTTGAGCGGGTTGCGCTGGATGTTCATGCCCGGTGCCAGCAGGATATCGATCCCGTACTGGCGCACTTCATCCCCCATGGCTTCGCCGACGGCCTTGACCAGCTTGACGTCCCAGCTGGAGGCGAGTAACGAGCCGATGGGCCAGGCGGTGGCGTAGTAGCTGGCGCTGTCACCGTCGCGGTTGGCGTCGATCCGCACCCCCGCCGGGCCATCGGCCAATTTGAGGGCCGGAATGTCGATGCCGTCCGCGCTGCGCAGCACGCCGTTGATGTAACCCGCCACGCCGGGCACGTCCTGCTTGAGGTTGATGGCGCCGTTGGCGCTGCCGTAACCGGGGCCGGAGAGCAGATCCAGCTTCTCGCTCAGGGTCAGCTTGGCCACAATGGCCTCGGCCTGGCCGCGGTAATAGGCATCGTCCTTGACCAGGGGATCCGAGTCATTCTGGTTGCAACCGACCAGCAGGCCGGCCAGCGCCAGGCTGACGCCCAATGAAACCGCTTTCAATTTTGTGGTGATAGGCATGAAGACGTCCTCGTAACTGTCTGAATAAAAATAAAAAGGAGATATCGACACCTGGCGGAAGAGGCCGCTCGGGCTGGGCCAGCTCTGCTGGCGGCTGACATTGGATATCGCAAGTAAGCCGAACGGGCCCGTGGGCAGGCGTTTGGCTGCAGGCAGGTTAACAAGCCGGACGATGGTTGCCTTGCCCCGGGGGAGCGAGAAATGTGCCGGTGGGAGCAAGGGGGCCGAGTTGTGAGTAAGGTCGCATCGGGAGGCAGCGCCAACCGGGTCGGTACAGAGTTACAGAGGGAAAAAGGGCGGGGGAGATTGAGGAAAAACGGGTGGCCTGATGGTGATTGAAGATGGCCGCGCGCAGCACGCGAGGGGGCCGCTGGCCCCCTCGAAGATCAGCTGAGGTTCTCGGGCAATGGCCCGGGACGGTTCACTTGGGCTGTTTGAGTGCCCCGGCGAGTTCGATCTGCACATTCACCCCTTCGCTCTGGAGCTGGGTGGCGATGGCGTTGAGATCGGTGCCCGGTTTGGCCTCCAGCAGGGCGATACCACCGCTGCTCTGCTTGAAGATCAGGGCGTGGCGAGTCGCCAGTGTTCTGGCTGTGGCATCGTCAGCTTCCACCAGCAAGGTACCGCTGACGGTGAGCTCGGGGCTCGCGGCCCCTTGCATCAACACGTCGCCGCGGCGCAGGGCCTGCTGCGGGGCCTTGCCATCAAGACTGCGGGCGACCCGCTTCTTGCTGCCGTTGTCGGGAATGAGGTAGGTCTGGCCGTTCACCTCTATGGTGCTGTACTGCTTGCCATCCATGGTGACGGACTCCTCGGCGCAGAGCTGCCCCGAGAGGGGGGCCAGCAGGGTTGCCAGAAGCAAGGTAACAGGTTTGTTCATGGTAATACTCCTAGCGTGTTAGCTGCGGTTGGCATCGTGACCCAGGACCCGCAGGGACCATGAGATCAACTTGCCCGGTTGACGGTTGTTGCGCTCGGTCAGGGTAGTGCGCTCTCCGGTTTCGCGATTGAGCAGAGATACCTGGCGGCTACCGTTGGCAACGTCGGTTACCTCCAGTCGCCAGTCGCCCTCGGCCGCTTCACCGTAGAACTTGTGGGAGAGCAGGCGCATGTCACGCAGCCCTTTGGTGCGCACATATCCCAGTTTTTGCTGATCAAGGGATTGGCCGACCAGGCTGTTGAACGGGTTCAGCAGGATGCTGCGGGTGCCAGCGGGGGAGACCAGTTCGATCAGCAGATCGGGCAGGCGCTGGTGATCCAGACTCACCATCACCTGAACCGCTTCCACCGTCAATGGTGTGGCGATTCGGGTCGCAGAGCTGGTCGGGCTGTTGCCTGCATCCGCAATGGCGGCGGTACTGCCGGTTACATTGATCTTTTGCCAGGGCAACTGCACCAGGGGCGGCAGGGGCTGGTGATTGGCTGCCAGCTCAAGGGCCTTGTTGACGTCGATCAGGCCAAAGCCGTAAGTCGGGCTGAACCACATGCCTGCGGCATTGCGCTCCCACCCTTCCAGCCCTTTCACATCGCGTACCTTGCCGGCGCTGCTGGTGTAGCTGACCATCACAGGTTTATGTGTGGCATCGACCCGGGTCGCGCTGCGCGCCAGCAGATCCCGCAGGTCCCGTACCGGTAAGTCCGGGTAGGCGGACATCAGCAGCGCCATGGCGCCGGAGGTGCTGGGGGTGGCGGAGGAGGTGCCGTTCATCACGCCGTTGTAGTCGCAGCTGGCATCCAGTTGTTGGTTGCCGTGCAGCCGGTTGGTGCTGGGATCATTGGTGCGGTTGTAGCCCATGTCGCAGCCGGGCAGATCCGTGGTGACCATCGCCGGTGAGTCAGTGCCATATTCGCCACCGGTGGCGCTCAGGAAGACGTTGCTGCCGACGCTGGAGTAGGAAGATCTGGTCCCGTTGGCGTTGAGGGCGCTCACCACCAGGTTCCAGAAGTTGCTGTTGGAGGGATCGAGGTTGCTATTTTCAAACGGCAATTTGGGACCATTGCCGGTGCGGTTAAGCACATAGCCGCCCGCCGCTATCTTGTTGAAGCCGTTGCCGGCGGCCTTGATATAGGCCGCGCCCTGCGCCTTGAGGGTCTGCTGTTCAAACAGGCGATCGAGCTGGGATTGATCCAGATCGTTGGCAGAGCGGGGATCCACCACACTCATGCCGTAGCTCTGGTTGAACACCCGGTTGTCGCGGCTGGCATCGCTGTCACCAAGGGCGTAGAGCCAATCCTTCTGTAGTTGCTGGCTGTTGTCATCCAGCAGGTTGAAGCCCTGCAGCTGGGCTCGCGGGGCGATCCCCTTGGTGCCGATGGCATTGTCTACCGCCGCAATAATGCCGGAGACCGAGGTGCCATGGGCCGTATCCGGATCGGTTGGGGTCGGATCATCGCTGCCGGTCACCACGTTTTTCGAACCCGGACGCACGTTGTCCGCCAGATCCGGGTGGGCGATGGCCAGACCATCATCCACAACGGCCACATTGACACCCTGACCCAGCACGCCGGTGCGATGAGCCCACCAGAGGTTGAGATCATTGCCCGCTACGCCGCCACGGGCGCTGAATCCATCCTGCCCGCTGTTGAGCAGATACCACTGCTGATCCTGCAGGGGATTGGCACCTGGCAGACAGCGCTCGGTGCTGCTGCGTCCGATATCCACGCCGCTCTCCTTGCCGGTGAGCGGCGCACAACCTTCATTTGCCTGAACGAGCGCACTGGGCAGGGTCGACAGCAGTGCTGTGATCGCCAGTGCTAACGATGTTTGCTTCATTATTTTTAAACTCCATCTTGGATCGCACCATCCTGGGTGCGACGGAAATCTATACACGGGCGATGGAGATTCAAAAAGAGCCTTTTCCAAAAAGCGTAACGAGGTTCAAAGAAATCCGATCCGGTTTATGGTAGGTATTCCAATGACACTGGTTATGTGTTCTATTGAGAATGGTTCTCACCGCTCATTACTGATCTTTTTATCTGTAATTCACTCTCTCGTGACTCTCCTTCGCCGAAGCCATACCGATTCGGGGCAATCCCGAAGGGGGCGTCGTGCGCTCTTGAAAGTGAACGACATGGTGGTGTGTGCCAATGTGAGTGCTGGTATGCGTTCGGGTGAGACTGCAAGGGGGATGAGGTGGGGGTGGTCAGCGGTTTATTGCTTGGCGGCGGTGGATGGCTCTGTTATGGTAATTTAAATGGCCGTTTGGATGGCTAGATTGCTGTGGTATAAAGGGCGTTGCCTCTGAGGGCAAGCCCACCGCAGTCCCATATTTTGATGCGTACCTGACAGGGAGTCCCTATGCCGTTTCGTTCCTTCTTACCTTCTTCTTGCACTGCTTCCTTGCGCGCCGCTGCTGGCGCCAGCACCTTTATTGCCGCGATGGTGGTAGGGAGCCTCTCTTTTTCTGCGGTTGCCGCCGATGCCCCCTTGCCGACCAAGCAGGAGATCGTGATTGGCACCACGGTGGGGGATTTTGCCGACATGGTGACCGACTCCATCAAGCCGCAACTGGAGGCCAAGGGGTACAAGGTCAAGCTGGTGGAGTTTACCGACTATGTGACCCCCAATATTGCTCTGGCCGATGGATCACTGGATGTGAACTGTTTCCAGCACAAACCTTATCTGGAGAGTTTTGCCAAAGATCGCGGCTTGTCGCTGGCGCCCATTACCCAGGTGCCAACCGGCCCGATGGGACTCTACTCCGGCAAACTGGCGGCACTCGACAAGGTGCAAGAGGGGAGCACGGTGGCTATCCCCAACGATCCCACCAATCAGGCGCGGGCGCTGTTGATGCTGCAGGATCTCGGTTGGCTCACCCTCAAGGAGGGGATAAACCCGCTCAAGGCGAGCGAATTTGATGTGGTGAACAATCCACACAATCTCAAGCTGGTATTGCTGGAAGCCGCGCAGCTGCCCCGCTCGCGGGAGGATGTGGACTTCTCGGTGATCAACGGTAACTTTGCCGCTTCCAGCGGTATCCCGTTCAGTGAAGGACTGTTTCTGGAGCGCAGCTACGATTTCATCAACTGGGTGGTGGTGAAAAGTGCAGATGCGGAACAGCCGTTTGCCAGGGATGTGGCGGCGGCTTACAACTCGGCGGCGTTCAAGGCCTATGCGGCCAAGCGTTTCGTCGGCTACAAGTACCCGCAAGAGTGGGGTGGCTAACAGTCGCGACAGTGGCCCCGCGATACAACGAAAAACGCCCCGAATGTGGGGCGTTTCTTATGGTATCAAGGCATCAGTGCAGGTTTCATTGGTTGCGATAGAAGCGGTTCAGCTCGTTCATCACCTGGATCATGGCGCCCATATCGGGGGTACCGTGCTTGATGGGGCGATAGCTGTTGCGCTCCAGCAGTTCGAAGTCACCCTGCTTGTTGAAGTGGGTGATGGTGTCGCCCTGATAGATGGCAAAATCGTTCTGATCCCCCGCCAGCAGCCAGTTACGGGGCGTGGTATCGAACAGATTGCGACCAATGCTGTAATCGCGTGCCGGATTGCGTACTCCCAGCATCCCTTGCATCAGGGTCGGAGCCAGATCGAGATGGCTGCTCGGCTGTTCCAGTACCAGGCTGTCGCGACCCGGCCAGGCAATCACCATGGGCACTTGTACCTGATAGGGGGAGTAGTTGCTGCCCGCACCCCAGCTGTTGCTGCGGGTGTCGTTGAACTCCTGACCGTGGTTGGCGGTGATGACGACGACGGTATTGCTGTCTATCCCCTGCGACTGCAAGCTGGTCAGCATCTGCTCAAGCAGCTGGTCGGTATAGAAGACCGAGTTCTTGTAGCGGTTCTCCAGCTTTTGCAGGTTCTCCGCCCGATAGGCGGTCGCCGGGTTGAAGTTGGCGAGCTCTGGCTGGAATGGCCCCTTCATGGTCGCGGGCAACTGGTAGTCACCTGGGCTGGAGAGATAGACCAGCGAGAACCAGGGACGCTCGGGAGAGCGCTTCTCCAGCCATTGCTGCCAGTCGGTCAGCAGCTTGCCGTCGTCACTCTGCTCGGAGACAAACACCTGTTTGCGCAGACCGGCGAGGATGCTCTTGCGATACTTCTGGGCATCTTCCATCGCACCGAACAGCCCGAACTGGTAATCCTGGCGCAGCATCTCGTCGAACAGCACCGGCGGACGCTTGTCACTGCTGATGTCCTTGTAGTAGTGGCCGGGCAAGCCGTAGAAGAGGCTGAACATCCCCATCAGATCGTCGTTGCCGCCACTCATGTGGTTGCGGAACGTCAGGTGCTGATCCGCATAGCGCTGCAGATTGGGCATGTTGATGTTGTTGAGCATGTCAAAGCGCAGCGAGTCGACCACCACAATCAGCAGATTGCTGTGGGTCAGCGGCGCATTGACGTTGAGCGGGCGCAGCGGATAGTGCATCCGATTTTCCGCTTCGTCACTCTGGGAGGCCGCCTGCTTCTCATACTGATCCAGATCCAGCCAACCATGTTTTGCCAGGAAGGTGCGGGCCGTCATGGGGTAGGAGAGGGGGAAGTTGGCTCTCTGCATGGTGATGGGCTGATAGAGGGTCGCATCCGCCCAGCTGTTGACCACGTGGGTCAGAATAAAGCAGACCAGCAGGGCCAGCCCCACCTGATTGCCGTATTGGCGGCGCTTGCGCTTGTTGATCTTGCGCCAGACATAGGCCGACAGCAGCAGTTGCAGCAGGAAGATGGTCGGCACGGCGACGAAGATAATGCTCCAGATCGAGCCCTCTTCGGTCTGTGCCTGATCCAGCAGCAACTGCCATACCTGACTGTTGAGGTGAAACTTGAACAGCCGGAATACCTGGGTGTCGATCAGCAGCAGCACCAGCGCCAGGGTGGCGATGATGGCCGAGATGAATCGCAGCGGTTTCTCTTTGGGCAGCACGAAGCTGAGCGGAAAGACCGTCAACAGGTAGGTGACGAAGCTCAGGAACGAGAAGTGGCCAATCCAGCTTACAACGAGATAGATCACGCCAAGCGTGGTCGATGGCCAGCCGATGGCACCCAGATAGCGGGTGGCGATAAGCATGGCCAGGATAATGTTGAAGAAGGAGAACCAATGCCCCCAGGTGATCAGGCGAGAGACATTATCACGATAGGGGTTACCGGTTTCGACCATAGTGATCCATCTGCGTTGAGAAACGTCAAATCAACAGAGTCGCAGGACTCAGTGTGCGTCGTGGCGATTATCGACCGATGCGGTCAGGGCCTGGACAAACTTTTCAGTGATGCCCTGGCGCTGGGCCGGTGCCATACCGTTGATGATATTGGTGGTCAGATTGCCAAGCACCATAAGGCTGAGATCCACCGGCGCTTTATGCTTTTCCAGCGCGGTGATCAGGTCGTTCATCAGGGCGTCAAATTGCTCGTTATTGTACTTTGATACGATAGGCATAATCTTCAGTTCATCTCAGTTCAAAGCGCCTTATAATACTTCACCCTTTCGGCTAACACTATGGCTTTGTGACATGAGTCTCGATATCGACAAGATCATTCTTCACTCCTTGCGCCAGGGCGGCGATGGTCAACCCCACGCCGATACCCGCAGCCAGACCCTGCCTCCCGACGAGGCGGTACAGGGGCTGATGGCGGAACTGCATCGGATCTACAACGGCAAGGGCGGCAAGGGCTTTGGCTTCTTTGCCGACCCTGAAACGGCCGTCGCCGAGCTGGCGGAGGGGGAAGAGGCCCCCAAGCAGCCCTCACCCGCGTTTCGTATCGCCCTCGAACAACTGCTCAGTGAGCAGACCGAATTCGTTCCCTTCTCGGTCAATGTGACCCAGATGCTGGTCAAACAGCTGGTGGAGCACGCCCTCGATGAGCAAGGGGTGCTGCTGTTTGCCAAATACAACTATGTCGGGATCGATTATCTGCTGATTGCCCTGCTGGAGGGCAAGGAGAGCGTCACCGTCAGCGAAGCGCTGGAATTGCGTCATATCCAGTATCTGGATATCGGCAAACTCAATCTGGTGGCCCGCATTGATTTGACCGAATGGAAAACCCAACCGGATTCGCGCCGCTATATCACCTTCAGCAAGGGACGCATCGGTCGCAAACTGGGCGACTTCTTTATGGATCTGCTGGGTGCCCGTGAGGGCATGGATGCCAAGGTGCAAAATAAAGGCTTGCTGCAGGCGGTCGAAGATTATTGCGACAGTCGCCAGCTCGAACCGACCGAGCGCAACGATTACAAAAAGCAGGTCTTCAAATATTGCACCGAACAGGCGAGTGCCGGTGAAGAGATCGAAATCAAGGAGCTGTCTGCAGAACTCTCCGCAAAAGATGCCGGCGACGGTGACCTCGATTTTTACAGTTTTATCGGTCAGGAATATGAGCTGGAAGATCGCTTCCCGGCGGATCGCTCTACCCTGCGCGGCCTGACCAAGTTTGTCGGCTCCGGTGGTGGTCTGACCCTGAGCTTCGAGCAGAAACTGTTGAACAGCCGCATTTTTTACGATCCCCAGACCGACACCCTGACCATCAAGGGCGTGCCGCCCAATCTCAAGGATCAGCTGCTGCGTCAGTCGTAGTGGGATAAGTAGTGTGATCAAGTCGTCATTTCTGGCAAAAAGAGACTCCGCCCCGGCGGGGTCTCTTTTTTTATTGCGCCGCGGCATGCCTCGAAACCGCTGCGGTACTTTGTTAACAAATCAAACAAAATAAATCACCTGAAAGGGTTTTCATTGAGGTGAAAACCCTTTCATTCGTGAAATTTTATTTCATTTTGGTAATTAATATTCTGCCGTTGTCCGTAATTAAGCCGATAAATGGCCTTAACCCCCTGAAATAAGAAAATGTTTTCAAAACTTTCTGGAAGGAAATACGTAATTGCATTTCAAAAATGCGAGTTGCGTCATGTGAGCCGTTTGCCGCTTGGGATAATATTCATCTCGCACACAATGCTCTTACAGCGCGGAACTAATACAAGGAAAGGCTCATGAAAAAGAAATTGCTGTCATCCCTGATCGGCCTGGCCACTCTTGGCGTCGCTTGCTCTGCTACTGCTGCCATCGATGAAGGCCAGCTGACCATCTGGATCAACGGTGACAAGGGATACAACGGTCTGGCTGAAGTGGGTAAGAAGTTTGAAGCAGAAACCGGCATCAAGGTTACTGTGGCTCACCCGGATCAGGTTGAAGTGAAATTCCAGCAAGCCGCCGCCACTGGCAACGGCCCTGACATCTTCTTCTGGGCTCACGACCGTTACGGTGAGTGGGTCAAAGCCGGTTTGCTGGTTCCGGTAACGCCTAACGCTGCCACCAAAGGCAAATTTGAACAGCTGGCATGGGATGCCATGACTGTTGATGGCAAAACCTATGGCTACCCGGTTGCCATGGAAGCGGTCAGCCTGATCTATAACAAAGACTTGCTGCCCGAGCCGCCGAAAACCTTCGAAGAGATCGCCAAGATTGACGAGACTCTGAAGAAAAACGGCAAGCGCGCCATCATGTGGGCTTATGACACCCCGTACTTCAGCTATCCGCTGGTGGCTGCCAACGGTGGTTACGCCTTCAAGAAAACCGCTACCGGTTATGACGTTAAAGATACCGGCGTGAACAACGCAGGTGCCAAGATGGGCGTGGGCTACATCTCCGAGATGATCAAGTCCGGTCACCTGGAGAAAGGCATCGACTACGGTGTGATGGACGCCAAGTTCAACAAGGGCGAAGTGGCCATGATGATCAACGGTCCCTGGGCCTGGAGCAACCTGGACAAGAGCGGCATCAAGTATGGCGTAGCGCCGCTGCCGACCCTGAACGGCAAGCCGGCCAAAGCTTTCGTTGGCGTGCTGGGTGCCACCATCAACGCCGCCAGCCCGAACAAGGATCTGGCCATCGAGTTCCTAGAAAACTACCTGCTGACCGATGCCGGTCTGGCGCCGGTTAACGCCGACAAGCCGCTGGGTGCCGTTGCGCTGAAATCCTTCCAGAAGACCCTGGAATCCGATCCGCACATCAAGGCCACCATGCTGAACGCCCAGGCTGGCGAGCCGATGCCATCCGTTCCCGAGATGAGCCGTTTCTGGTCTTCCTTCGAAACTGCCCTCAAGAACGTGACCTCCGGTCGTCAGGGTGTTGACGAAGCACTGGATACCGCTGCCAAGCGTATCGTTCAGTAAGCACGCACTACCCGGGAGGCCGCAATGGCCTCCCACTCTCTCAAATCTCTCTTGGCGTTATAAAGGTTAATTGGCATGGAAGTAGTACCTTCTGTTGAGTCCTATGCCGGTCCGAAGGATAAGCACACCTGGCTTAAGTGGACCATAGCGGCCCTGGTCGCCATCCTCAACGGCTACGCAGCCGTGATGATGTACGCCAGTGGCGAGTGGGTATTCGCGCTGCTGGATCTGGTGGTGGTTTCCGTCGGTCTGTATGTCTTCATGAACAAGAAGACCTATGCCCATCGCTACATCTTTCCGGGTGTTGCGGGCATGGTTGTGTTTATCATCTTCCCTCTTGCCTACACCATTGGCATTGCCTTCACCAACTATTCGGGGTCCAACTTGCTCTCCGTGGAGCAGGCGCGGGACTACCACCTGAAGAAAACCTACAAGGTGGCGGGCGGTGAATTCGATTTTACCCTGCTGGGTGGCGACAATGGCCAGTTCCAGCTGCTGCTGACACAGGATGATCAATCCTTTATCAGCCAACCTGTTTCCCTGATGAACAACAAGGCTCGTGAGCTGGCGTCCCGCGAGGGCCGGGTGCAGAGCACCCAGCAAGTGGTCGAGCTGCAGCCCTTCACTGGCGAAGCCGCCAGCAAGGCCGCGCCGATCCGCGCCATTGTTGAGCATCGTACTCACCTGAGTGACCTCGATCTGGTGCTGCCGGATGGCGGTACCCACCTGACCCTGAGCAGCCTGCGCAAGTTTGCCGCCCAGAAGCAGCAGTACACCCGTCTGATGGATGGCGCCGTGCTCAAGTCCGGCGTGGTGATCAAAGACAGCAACCTGCTGCGTGATACCCAGAATGGCCAGCTGATGCTGCCAAACGGTGACACCGGCTTCTATCAGTACATCGACGAACAGGGTCAGTTTGTCGGCAAGGGCGTTGCCCCCGGCTTCGTGGTCAGCGTGGGCTGGAAGAACTTCGCGCGCATCGTCACCGATCCGGGCATCCAGTCACCCTTCCTGCAGATCTTTATCTGGACCGTGATCTTCTCCAGCTGTTCCGTTGCCTTCACCCTGGCTATCGGCATGGTGCTGGCCTGTCTGGTGCAGTGGGAGTCGCTCAAGGGGCGCGGTTTCTATCGGGTCATGCTGATCCTGCCCTATGCGATCCCGGCGTTTATCTCCATCCTGGTGTTCAAGGGGTTGTTCAACCAGAACTTCGGTGAGATCAACATGTTCCTGGAAGCGGCGTTTGGTATCAAGCCGGACTGGTATACCAACCCCTTCCTGGCCAAGGTAATGATCCTGATCGTCAACACCTGGCTCGGCTACCCCTACATGATGATCCTCTGCATGGGCCTGCTTAAAGCGATTCCGGAAGATCTCTATGAAGCGTCCGCCATGGACGGTGCCGGTCCGGTACAGAACTTCTTCAAGATCACCGTGCCGCTGTTGATGAAGCCGCTGACACCGCTGTTGATTGCCTCATTCGCCTTCAACTTCAACAACTTCGTGCTTATCCAGTTGTTGACCAACGGTGCGCCCGACATCATCGGCGCCAGCACCCCGGCCGGTACCACCGACTTGCTGGTGAGCTACACCTACCGGATTGCGTTCCAGGGATCGGGTGGTCAGGACTACGGTCTGGCCAGTGCCATCGCCACAGCTATCTTCCTCATCGTAGGTGCGCTGGCGCTGCTCAACCTGAAATTGTCCAAAGCCGACAAGCAGCTGTAAGGAGGCTTCAACATGGCAATCGTACAACCCAAATCAGTCAAATACCGGGTGTGGGCAACCCACCTGGTCATGTGGGGCTTCCTGGCGCTGATCATCTTCCCGTTGATCATGGTTATCGCCATCTCGTTCCGTAACGGTAACTTCGCGGTAGGGGAGATCATCCCCTCCAATCCGACCCTGGATCACTGGAAGCTGGCGCTGGGTATGTCCATCACCAACGCCGACGGCAGCATCACGCCGCCGCCGTTCCCGGTGCTGACCTGGTTGTGGAACTCCATCAAGATCGCCGGCATCACTGCCCTGATGATCGTGACGCTCTCCACCACCTGTGCCTACGCCTTTGCCCGCCTGCGTTTTCGTGGCAAGTCCACCATCCTGCAGGGCATGCTGATTTTCCAGATGTTCCCGGCGGTGCTGGCGCTGGTGGCCATCTACGCGCTCTTTAACAAGATTGGTGACTACATCCCCTGGCTGGGTCTCAACACCCACGGTGGCCTGATCCTGGCGTACATGGGCGGTATTGCCCTGCACGTCTGGACCATCAAGGGCTACTTCGAGACCATCGACTCCTCGCTGGAGGAGGCGGCGGCCATCGACGGTGCGACCCCGTGGCAGGCATTCCGTCTGATCCTGTTGCCTCTGTCGGTGCCCATCCTGGCAGTAGTGTTTATTCTGGCCTTTATCGGTTCCATTACCGAGGTGCCCATGGCCTCCATCCTGTTGCAGGATGTGAACAATCTGACCCTGGCGGTCGGGGCCCAGCAGTACCTCTATCCGCAGAACTATCTGTGGGGTGATTTCGCGGCGGCCGCAGTGCTCTCCGGTTTCCCCATCACAGTGGTGTTCCTGCTTGCACAGCGCTGGTTAGTCGGTGGCCTCACCGCCGGTGGCGTGAAAGGTTAAGTTTATGGCCGGGGGAGCAGACTCCCCCCGCTATCACGATTTGCAAAGATTCAAGAGCGGAGCTCGTCATGGCTGAAGTAGTACTCAACAACGTTCGCAAAAATTACGATCCGGCTGTTCACAAGGACACCCTGCGCAACATCAACCTCTCCATCAAGGAAGGGGAGTTCATAGTCTTCGTCGGCCCGTCCGGCTGCGGTAAATCGACCCTGCTGCGGATGATCGCGGGTCTGGAAGACATCACCAGCGGTGAGCTGACCATCGGCGGTCGTTACATGAATGACGTGCCGCCAGTCGAGCGCAACGTCGGCATGGTGTTCCAGTCCTACGCCCTCTATCCCCACATGAACATCTACGAGAACATGGCCTTTGGCTTGAAGCTCAAGAAGATGGATAAAGAGAACATCCACAAGCGGGTGATGCGCGCCGCCGAGATCCTGGGTCTCGAGCCGCTGCTGGACCGCAAGCCCAAGGCGCTCTCCGGCGGTCAGCGTCAGCGGGTTGCCATCGGTCGCTCCATCGTGCAGCAGCCGCAGGTGTTCCTGTTTGACGAACCGCTCTCCAACCTGGATGCCGCGCTGCGGGTCAAGATGCGGATCGAGATCGCCAAGCTGCACAAAGAGCTCAACTCCACCATCATCTACGTGACCCACGATCAGGTGGAAGCCATGACCCTGGCCGACAAGATAGTGGTACTGAGCCCGCTCAAGGGCGAGGCGGCCACCAACCTGGAGCAGTTCGGTTCACCGCTGGATCTCTACCACAACCCGGACAACAAGTTCGTGGCAGGCTTCATCGGCTCTCCCAAGATGAACTTCCTGGCGGGCGAGTTGCTGGAGATTGGCGAGCAGGAGTGCGTGGTCAAGCTGACCTCCGGCGATACCGTGCGTGCCCGGGTCGATGCCCGCAGTGGCGCGGTGGGTGACAAGGTGGAGCTGGGTATTCGCCCCGAGCACCTGATGCCGCTGGATCACCCCCATGCACACAGCAAGGTGAGCGGGATCGTGCAGGTGGCCGAGCACCTGGGCGCCGAGTCCTTCGTCTATATGGATGTGGATGGTCACGACTTTACCGTCAAGGCCACCTCGGATGTGGATGTGGCGACCGGTCAGACCTACAGCGTGGGGATCCCGGCCGAGGCCTGCTACCTGTTCGATGCCAAGGAGCAGGCGTTCCCCCGTACCGCCAAATACATCCGTACCTGATTTTTTGTTGTGCTGGTTTTCCTTATTATTCAATGCCTTTTTGCCGGTCGTCAGACCGGCTTTTTATTGCCTGTAATTCTGCCATGGGAGAATTCAGACTAGGTGACAGGGCTCAGGCTTCGAGGTCGGCGGTAATATCGGGTACAAAGGTCTGGCTGGTCAGCGGTGGGCGCTCATACCCTTCGGTCTTGATGGGGGGGAGCTTGATGGGCTCGTAGTGGATCGCCTCGTAAGGCACCTTGCCCAGCAGATGAGCGATGCAGTTGAGGCGGGCACGGCGTTTGTCATCTGCTTCCACCACGAACCAGGGGCAATCCTCGGTGTCGGTGTAGGTGAACATGTCATCCTTGGCGCGGGAGTATTCGACCCAGCGGGAGCGGGATTGCAAGTCCATCGGGCTGAACTTCCAGCGCTTGATGGGGGTGTTGATCCGCTCTTTAAAGCGCTTCTCCTGCTCCTCATCGCTGACCGAAAACCAGTATTTGATCACCGTGATGCCGGAGCGGATCAGCATCCGCTCGAACTCGGGGCAGGCGCGCAGAAACTCGCGATATTCTGCGTCACTGCAAAATCCCATCACCCGCTCAACCCCGGCCCGGTTGTACCAGGAGCGGTCAAACAGCACCATCTCACCGGCGGCAGGCAGGTGGGCTACATAACGCTGAAAGTACCACTGGGAGCGCTCCCGATCCGAGGGGGCGGGCAGCGCCGTGACCCGGCATACCCGCGGGTTGAGCGGCTCGGTGATCGCCTTGATGACGCCCCCCTTACCGGCGGCATCCCGACCCTCGAACAGCACCACCACCTTCAGCCCTTCCTGCTTGACCCACTCCTGCAGCTTGACCAGCTCCTCTTGCAGATGGGCGAGATGGTGCTCGTAGCACTTCTTGTCCAACCGCGGCCGCTTCTTGATCTTCTCCTTCGCCATGCACTTCTCCTTTTGGCATCCTTTCATGAGTGACTTCTTTGAGTCACTTCCAGCTTGCACCAGGGAGGCGTCCCCTGCCAAGGGTGACGTGATACACTGCCCCCCCATCGCTGGCAACAGGAGATAACATGAAGCATTTTATGGAGATAGCGGGCCGCCGGATGGCCTATCTGGACGAAGGGCAGGGCCCGGTGCTGCTGTTTGGCCACAGCTATCTGTGGGACAGCGCCATGTGGGCGCCGCAAATCGCCGCGCTCAAGGGCAGCTATCGCTGCATCGTCCCCGAGCTGTGGGGCCACGGTGATTCCGACCTGCTCCCCGACGGTGGCTGCACCCTGGCGACGCTGGCGCGCGATCATCTGGCATTGCTCGATGCCCTCGGCATTGAGGAGTGCGTGCTGGTGGGTCTCTCCATCGGCGGCATGTGGGGTGTGGAGCTGGCGCACATGGCGCCAAACCGTATCAAGGGTCTGGTGTTGATGGACAGCTTTGTCGGCCTCGAGCCGCAGATCACCTGCGAACGCTACCTTGGCATGCTCGCTGCGATCGAGCAGCTTGGTTCCATTCCTGCGCCCATCATCGAACAAGTGGCGCCTATCTTCTTTGCCAACCAGCCCGATGCCGACTTGCTGGCGGATTTCAAGGCGCGACTGGCCGCCTGGCCAAGCGACAAAATTGCCGCCATGGTGGCGGTGGGGCGCTGCTTTGTGACCCGAGAAGATCGCATCGAGTGGCTGGAAGAGGTGACTGTGCCTGCGCTGGTGATGACCGGCTGCGAGGACAAGGCCCGTCCGGTGCTGGAGGGCTATCTGATGGCCGAGGTACTGGGTTGCCCGTTCAAGGAGATCCCGGCGGCCGGTCACATCTCTTCCATGGAGAACCCCGCATCCGTCAATCAGGCGCTCGGTGAGTTTCTGGCTGCGCTGTAAGCCAGACGCAAGTTATAAACAAGGGAGCCATTGGCTCCCTTGTTGCGTTTGATGATTGGGCCGAAACCTATCGATGCGCCTGTCAGCTGACATTGCGTTACCAGATATAACCCAGCGCAAAGCCTGCATAGAGCTCGCCATCGTGCTGGACGATGGGACTGTTTTTGATGTCCCGATCATACCATTCGTAGTTCATGGCAAACATGCCAATCCAGTTGGGGCTGAAGCGGTAGCTGGTGATGAGCGCCGCCATCGGGGAGAGGGTGGTACCGGTATCCCAGGAGGGCCGCTGGGCGGTCGCCTCACTCTCGGAGATGCCGCCGAAGTAGTAGTTGGCCATCTTGTCGCTGCGCAGCATCAGCCCCATGCCGGGCATGATCAGCAGGTTGTCGCGCAGGATGGGGAAATCGGCCCACAGCAGCAGCTCCTGTCCCTTGCTGCGGCCAGTGACATCACTGTTGGCGCGGATGGTCAGCAGGGCGTAAGGGGTGACGATGTTGCCGCCAATTCCGCCCTCCAGCTGCCACTCACGCTGCTCCATGCCGCTGAAGGCGGGCGAGTCTTCGGGGTCCAGATTGCCAAAACGCACCCGGCCATAGCCGTAGAGGGCGACGTTCTCATCCTTGTGGAAGTAGTAGCGGGCCCGATCGCCCAGAAACATCAAGTCGTCGCCGAAGTAGATAAAGCCGGGGATGGCGTAGAGGGCGTTGTCCTGCGCTTCGTAGCGGGCCTGCCCCCCGATCAGGGTAGCGCCCACCACCAGCCCCTGTGGCACCGGGCTGGTGGGGCTGTCACTGGCCAGCATATCGACCGAGCCGAGATCGATCTCGGCCTGTGCCGGGGTCACGGTGGCAAGCAGCAGGGCCATCAGCCCGCCAAGGGTGGTGCGACGTGAAAGGGTCATAAGCGCTCTCTGGGAGTCAGTGGCTGAAGGCGTGGCCGCAGTGGCCGGTTATTTGACGGCATGGGCATTGTCTTCCCGTTTGGGCCAGGCATTGATCACCGCCTTGACCAGGGTGGCGAGGGGAATGGCGAAGAAGACCCCCCAGAATCCCCACAAGCCGCCAAACACCAGCACGGCGATGATAATGGCCACCGGATGAAGGTTGACCGCTTCCGAGAAGAGCACCGGCACCAGCAGGTTGCCATCGAGGGCCTGAATGACCAGATAGGCCACCATCAGCCAGGCGAACTCCGGGGTGAGCCCCCACTGGAACAATGCCACCATGGCTACCGGCACGGTCACCACAGCGGCACCGATATAGGGGATCAGCACCGAGAAGCCGACCGCCACCGCCAGCAGCACCGAGTAGCGCAGCCCCATCAGGGCAAAGGGAACATAGGTGGCGATACCGACGATCAGGATCTCGATCACCTTGCCGCGGATGTAGTTGATGATCTGGTTGTTCATCTCGACCCACACCCGGTTGACCAGGGTGCGGTTGCGCGGCAGGAAACGGCGCAGGCTGCCCATCAGTACCCGCTTGTCCTTGAGCATGAAGAAGACCATCAACGGCACCAGAATGAGGTAGATCATGATGGCAACCACGTTGACCAGCGAGCTGAGGGAGGCGCTCACCAGATGCTCGCCGCCACTGAGAATGCGCTGGCGAATATTGTCGATGACGGTCTCCACCAGACTGACATCAATCAGCTCGGGGTATTTGTCCGGCAGGGTGCGCACATAATCCTGGGCGTGAGTCAGCATAGCGGGCGCCTCTTTGGCCAGATTGATCCCCTGACTCACCAGCGTCGGGATAAGACCCAGCAAGGAGGCCACCGCCACTGCAATAAAGAGGATCAGAATGACGCTGGTGGCCAAGGTGCGCGACAGCCCCGCTTTTTGCAGCCGGGCCACCGGCCACTCCAGCAGATAGGCCATTACCAGCGCCACCAACAGCGGGGCCAGCAGATCGCCAAACAGCCAGATGATGGTGAAGCAGAACACCAGCAACAGGAAAAGGGTAACGGCATCGGGATCGGAAAAACGGGTCTGATACCAGCGCTTCAATACTTCTAACATGACTGCATCCTTACATCACTGGGGCTCAAGATGGCTGTTTCGCCCCGACAACCAACTGCAAAGAGAGGGTATTGTCCGGTTGTTGCTGCATCTCGACATGGTGGCCCTGACGCTGCAGATAGGCCGGAATATCCTGCCGGGAGCCCGCATCGGCCAGCCGGATGGTGACGGTTTGACCGCTTTTGGCCTCCCGCAACCAGAGCTTGAGCCGGATCAGCGGCTCGGGGCAACGCCAGGGGGTCAGGTCGAGAACTTCCATGGGGACTCCATCAGGCAGGTGGCCGCTATTATGGCCGTGATAAGAGCGTGAAACAACGCTTGTAGCCCTTGATGGGCAAGGGTATTCTGCCGAGGCCCTTTCTGATGGAGATAGAGATAACGTGGCACGCTTTTCCCCCCTGATGGCATCGCTTCCCCTGCTGGCTTCCCTGATGGGCGCCACGTTTCATGCCGAGGCCAATAATCAGCTTCCCGACATCGGTACAGCCGGGGTGGCGGCCCTGCCCATCGAGCAGGAGGTACGTTACGGCAATGCCTTTATGCGCTTTGCCCGCGCGGGCCTGCCGATCATCGATGATCCGGTGCTGAGCCAGTACATCGACGATCTGGGTCAGCGACTGCTGACCAACGCAGATGGGGTGCGTTTCCCGTTTACCTTCTTCCTGATCAATGATCCCACCATCAACGCGGCCGCCTTCCTCGGCGGGCGGGTCAAGGTGCACACCGGCCTGTTCCTCTACGCCGACAGCGAGAGCGAGCTGGCCTCGGTGCTGGCTCACGAAATCACTCACGTGACCCAGCGCCATATCGCCCGTTACATGGAGGCGCAGGCGAGCAGCTCGGCAGTGACCCTGGCCGGTCTGGTGGGCTCCATTGCGCTGGCGGTGATCAACCCGACAGCCGGTATCGCTGCGCTGCAGACTACGCTGGGCCTCTCCATGCAGTCTGCCATCAACTACACCCGCGACAACGAATATGAAGCGGATCGCATCGGCATGAAGACTCTTTATGATGCCGGTTTCGACCCCATGGGGATGGCCAACTTCTTCCAGAAACTGGCCGCCGAGTATCGTTACGCCAGCAAGCCGCCGGAAATGCTGCTGACTCACCCGCTGCCGGAGACCCGCATCAGCGAGGCCCGTGCCCGTGCAGGCAGTTATGGCCGCCGCGACTTGCCGCCCAGCCTCGACTTCTGGCTGGCCAAGGTGCGTATTCAGGTGCGTTTTGGCACCGATACCCCACAGGGGTTGCTGAGCTACTTCGATACCCGGATCCAGAAGGGGGATTACCCGCTCAAGGATGCGGCCATCTATGGCAAAGCGTTGGCGTTGATCCAGCTCAAGCGTACCGACGAGGCTGACACCCTGATGCAGGAGCTGGCGGCCCGTCATCCGGAAGATCTCTTTATCGTCGATGCCCAGACCGACATCGATCTGGCCAAGGGGCGCAGCGCCCAGGCCATCGCGCGCCTCGAGAAGTTCCGCAGCCGGATGCCGGATAACGAAGTGGTGGTGGTCAACCTCGGCAACGCCTACCTCGAGAGCGGCAACTACAAGAAGTCCATCGCCATCCTCGACCCCTATGCCCGCGAGCATGAAGAGAACAATCTGGCCTGGAACCTGCTGGCCGATGCCTATCGCAAGGCGGGCCTGATGACCGAACTGCATATGGCGCGGGCCGAGATGCTCTCGCTGCGCGGGGATTATCAGGCGGCCATCGACGAGCTGATCGTGGCGCGCGGCACCACCAGCGACCGGATGACCCTGGCTCGTCTGGAGGCGCGTATCACCGAGCTGGAGCGAGCCAAGAAGGATCTCGACAGCCTCAAGGGCTAACGACAGCTGGCATTTACCAATCCAACAAGGGCGCACCACGGTGCGCCCTTGTTGTTTATGGCGGTGACGTTGATGTGGGTAACGGTGATAGCACGGCTCGTTAGTGACTCATGCGGCTGATGGTCGTCTTGAGCATTTCGATGTTCGACGGGTCCAGTTCACCGATCAGCGTTTGCTTGAGTTTGCCATCACTGTCGAGCAGATAGCTGGTGGGCAGGGCGCCCGGACGAGGGAAGGGGAGCTTGGCATCCTCATTGGCAATCAGCAGCGGCACCTTGATCTCATATCGGGTTGCCAGTTGCCCCAGCTCTGCCGGGGTCATCGGGTCGTAGTTGATCGCTACCACGGCGATCTCGTCCTCCGCTGCCAGCGCGTTGAGGTGCGGCATCTCCCGCAGGCAGGGGGCACACCAGGGGGCAAAGTAGTTGACCAGGAGCGGCTTGCCGACAAAGTGGCGCAAGCTTACCGGCTGCCCTTTGGCATCGGTAAATTCGGGGGCGGGTGTGCAGGCGCCCAGCAGGCCAGCCACAATCAGCCAACAAATTCGTTTCAATTCCTTTCCACTGCCGCTTACCCTGACCATCACTTTCCCCTACAATAGCGCCGTTTCTAGTCCCATCTTGCGATTAATCAGGGAGTTACCATGAGCGAGACCCAAATCTACCACAATCCGCGCTGCTCCAAGAGTCGCGAAACCCTGGCCCTGCTGGAACAGCACGGGATCGCCCCTGATGTGGTGCTCTATCTGGAGCAGGCCCCGAGCGAAGATGAGATCCGCAACCTGCTCTCTCTGCTCGGTTTTAGCGATCCGCGCCAGCTGATGCGCACCAAGGAGGATCTCTACAAAGAGCTGGGATTGGCCGATGTCAGCGGTGATGCCCTCATTCGCGCCATGCACCAGTATCCCAAGCTGATCGAGCGTCCCATCGTCATCAAAAATGGTCAGGCCCGTATTGGTCGCCCGCCTGAGCAGGTGCTGGGGATCCTCAAGTGAGCACCCGCTTCGCTCGCCTGCTGACCCTGGTCGGCTTCTTCGGCCTGCTGGGCTGGGTCATCCTCTGGCATCTGTGGCTGTCACCCCACCCGGATCTCAATCCCTGGTTGTTGCCGGTGATCTGGACGGTGCCGCTGCTCTTCCCGCTCAAGGGGATAGTGCAGGGCAACCCCTACACCCACGCCTGGGGCAACTTCGTGTTGATGCCCTATTTCCTGCACGCCCTTACTCTGATCACCACGGATGAGGGGGAGCGGTGGCTGGCGGTGGTGGAGCTGCTGTTCACCACCCTCGCCTTTGTCGGCACTATCTATTACGCCAGGCTGCGTGGCCGGGAACTGGGCTTAAGCATTCGCAAGAAGAAAGATGAAGCCAACTGATGACAAACGCCCCGCAAGGGGCGTTTTTTTGTGGGGAAACAGGCCTATTCAGGGGGATCACTGTGCCCCTTGCGCTGCCCGATATTGGGCCAGCTGCTGCTCGCTAAAATCCATCAGCTGGGGATAGAAGCGCAGAAATCCCGCCTCGCATGTTTGCCACTGCGACTCATCGAGGGTCAGCAGTGCCTCTCCCAGTTGTACTGGGCGGCGCAGTCGGCGACCGATGCCGTTAAGCGCTTGCCCCAGCCCCTCCCTGTGGCGGTAGGCGGCGATCCAGTTCTGCTCGGCCATCCGCTTGAGGGGGAGCGGCAGTCCATCCGGCAGATGCGGGTGATCCGCCAATAGTTGGCGGTAGCTCTGCGATAAAAAGTCGGGCAGGGGCTCGGTGCTGAACTGCCCCCAGTGCTGGCTCAGCCAGTGGTCGTAGATCATATCCACCACAATCCCGCCAAAGCGGCGCCAGGGGGCCTCGAAGCTGGCGACGGCCGCCTTGTGCTCGGGATGGCTGTCGGTGAAGGCGTCGATCTTGCGGTGCAGCCAGATCCCCTCATCGAAGTGGGCCGCAAGAGCGGTGGGCAGCGGCCCCTTGATAAAATCCCCCAGCAGGTTGCCAGTGAGGGAGCTTCGGGTGTGGGCCGCCAGATGGAGATGGGCCAGAAAATTCATGGAAAAGTCGCTTCGCAGAGGGACAGTGCCGCTGAGCCTAGCGGATCCGCTTCCCCTTGCCTATGGCTGCCATGACATCGTGATCGGCAGGAAGGGCTTTCACCGGACCGCCAATAGTGGGTAAATTGGGTTTTGCCTCGCGACATTTCACCGGATTGAGAGAAGGAGTAGCCATGATGTTGACCCTGATCGAGGGGGCCGAGATCTTCAGCCCCACCCACCTTGGCCAGCAGGATCTGCTGGTGGCCGATGGCCGTATCGCCTGGATAGGCAAGGGGTTGACGGTGCCTGCAAACTGGCCGTTGAATCGGGTCGATGGTCGTGGCAGTTATCTGGTGCCCGGGCTGGTGGATCCGCTGGCCCATATCACCGGCGGTGGTGGTGAGGGGGGCTTTGCCTTTCGCACCCCTGAACTGGCGGCGAGCGAGGCGCTCAAGGCCGGTGTCACCACCCTGGTGGCGGCGCTCGGTACCGACAGCCTGACCCGCACTCCCGCGCAGGTGCTCGGCAAGGTGCGAGAGTTTCGCGCCGCCGGGGTGAGCGCCTTTATGTATACCGGCTCCTACCATCTGCCGGTGAAGACTCTGACCGGCACGGTGGAGTCGGACATCATCCTCATTCCCGAGGTATTGGGGGTGGGGGAGGTGGCCATCAGTGATCACAGATCCAGTGCGCCGACCCACCACGAGCTCGCCAGGCTTGCCAGCGAGGCGCGAGTGGCCGGGTTGCTTGCGGGCAAGAGCGGGGTCAGCTTCTTCCATATCGGGGATGGCAAGGGGGCATTGGCGCCCCTGCGGGCGCTGCGCGATGAGACCGATATCCCGCTGCGCCAGCTCTATCCCACTCACTGCAACCGCAATCCCTGGCTGTTTGCCGAGGCCATCGAGTGGGGCAAGGCGGGAGGCTGGGTCGACCTCACTACCTCGAGCTTTCCTGATCTGCTGGAGGATGGCGAGCGGCTTGCCGCCGATGGGCTGGCCGAGCTGCTGGCCGTCGGTGTGCCTGCCGAACGCATCACCTTTAGCTCGGATGCCAATGCCAGCCTGCCGCGCTTTGATGGTGAAGGGCGGCTTATCGAGATGCGTTGCGGCCAGATTGCCAGCCTGTGGCAGCAGTGCGTGCGTGCGACCCGGCTCGGTGTGTCGCTGGAGAGAACATTGGCCGCGGTGACGATCAATCCGGCGCAGGCGCTGGGGCTCGGCAGCAAGGGGCGTATCGGGGTCGGGCAGGATGCGGATCTGCTGCTGATTCATGCCCGGACGTTCGCTATCGAGCGGGTGATGAGTGGCGGCCAGTGGCGCGGATAAGTCATAGATAAAGCAGGCGTGCGGTATACCCGGATAACACAAGCCCGATAGTCGTGTCGGGCTTTTTCGTGCTGGCTGCGTGCAAATGCAGTTAGATCGCCAGAAATCCGAGGATCAGGATGGGGCCGAGCAGGCTCAGGATAAAGCCGGAGACGATGGCCACCGGTACCACCTGAATGCCGCCTGATTTCTGGATGACTGGCAGGGTGAAGTCCAGCGCCGTGGCGCCGCCGTAACCGATGGCGGCCGAGGGGTGGCGACGCATCAGCACCGGAATGATCAGGATGGCGATAAGCTCGCGGCCCAGATCGTTGATAAAGGCAGCCGAGCCCAGCACCGGCCCCAGTTTGTCGGCCACCAGAATGCCCGACAGGGAGTACCAGCCGAAGCTGGAGCTGAGGGCCAGGCCGTGGGTCAGGGGCATGCCGAGCAGCTGGGCCGCCAGCAGGCTGCCAATCCAGCTGCTGATGATGACGGTGAAGGCGATCTTCATCCCCCAGGGATTGAGCAGGATCTGCCGCAGCCGCATGCCGGAGTTGCGCATCTGCACCCCGATGAGAAACAGCAGCAGCATCAGCGCCCACTCGCTCCACTTGTCGATGGGCAGGGCGCGCAGATCCACCAGCAGCCCGAGCAGCACACCGCCGAGCACCACAAAGCAGAGCTGCAGCGACTCCCACAACAGATGCAGCTTGCTCGGCATCCTGGCATCGTTTGCCTCGTGGGTCGGCGGCGTGCGCTTGTCGAGCCACCAGAGGGCCAGCAGGTTACAGACCGTGATCGCCGCCAGCATCACCCCGGCGACCTTGAAGATCACCGCCAGATTGCTGCCCAAGTTCTCCACATAGGCAAGCCCGAGCCCCATCAGAAACAGGATGAGGTAGACCATCTTGCCCAGACTCTGGTTGACCAGCTTGATCAGTCGGGCAGAGGAGAGGGGAACCAGATAGCCGATTGCCAGTGGCAACAGGATCAGCAACACGTTGAGCAACATCGAGGCCTCGATCACAAAAACTGATAAAAATACCACCTTATCATTACTTATTGGCTCTGTGTCACATATCTCTCGCTTTCATGGCCGAAAACAGCCCTTTTTTGAGGGTGTTGTTACTTTTTCGCCACAACTTGGCTGTTTGTTAAGGTTCTGTGCGAGCCCGAGTGAACCAATGAAATCAAGTTGATCCGATCGGGGGGCTGATCTTTCGCTCTGCAAGGGGGTGCATAAAGCGATTTTGGAGCCGGTTTGGCACACATCACGCTTTTCTCTTGCCACTGATATGATTGGGGTATAAAAAGGCGGTATCTGAATAGCCATTGAAACGGCTGTTTATGCAAACAAAGTGCTGAAAAATACGCAAAGAGCGAATAAAAATAGAGCGAATCCCCTGAAGACCCTCGTTCTGTATTGTTTTTTCACTATCTGGGTGATATTTTCGCTGAAGGTTGCCATCGGTTAACTTTTTGTTAAATGAACGATGGTTGAGTCACGCCCCCTGCGGCGTCTAGGGACAGACAAGGTTGTAATGGATGAGCGACGTTGCCGCACTGGAAGTACGTGATCTGCACAAATATTTTGGCACCCACGAAGTGCTCAAGGGCATCGACATGACCGCCCACAAGGGGGATGTTATCTCCCTTATCGGCTCCTCCGGCTCGGGGAAGTCGACCTTTCTTCGCTGTATCAATCTGCTCGAAACCCCCTCATCCGGCACTGTCTCGCTCCATGGCGAGCTGATTGCCATGAAAACCAACCGGGCCGGTGAGCGGCAGCCACAAGATATGCGTCAGGTGGAGCGGATCCGCAGTCGGCTGGCCATGGTGTTTCAAAGTTTCAACCTCTGGTCACACATGACCATCATGCAGAACATCATCGAAGTGCCGATCCAGGTGCTCAAGGTGCCCCGTGCCGAGGCGATCGCCAGAGCCGAGCATCTGCTCAACCGGGTCGGGCTGTGGGAGCGGCGCGACTACTATCCCGGCCATCTTTCCGGTGGTCAGCAGCAGCGAGCCGCCATTGCTCGTGCGCTGGCGGTGGAGCCCGAGGTGATGCTGTTTGACGAACCCACCTCGGCGCTGGATCCCGAGCTGGTGGGGGAAGTGCTCGGCCTGATGCGCGAGCTGGCCGAAGAGGGGCGCACCATGCTGGTGGTGACCCACGAGATGTCGTTTGCCCGGGATGTATCGAACAAGGTGATGTTTCTGCATCAGGGGCGGGTGGAAGAGGAGGGCAACCCCAAGGAGATTTTCGCCCATCCCAAATCCGAGCGGTTCAAGCAATTCATCTCCTCCATCTACTGATGGCGGAATGTCGAGTTACCCAATCAACTGTTTTATCAAGGAGAGATACATGAACAAGCTGATGCTGGCGACTGCCGTAGTCACTGCCCTCGCGTCCGGTAGCCTGATGGCCAAGGAGTGGAAAGAGGTACGGATCGGGGTTGAGGGTGCCTATCCCCCCTTCTCCTGGACCGAGCCCAGTGGCGAGGTGAAAGGTTTTGATATCGACATCGCTAATGCCCTGTGCGAAGAGATGAAGGTGAAGTGCACCCTGGTCAAGCAGGACTGGGATGGCATCATTCCGGCGCTGCTGTCGCGCAAGTTTGACGCCATCATCGCCACCATGGACATCACCGAAGAGCGCAAGAAGAAGGTGGACTTCACCCAGAAGTACCAGCACATTCCGGCCCGCTTCGCCGCCAAGAAGGGCACTGACGTCAAGCTCGACAAGGCTTTCATGGATGGTAAAACCGTGGCGGTGCAACGTGCGACCTCCATGGATACCTACATCACCGACAACTTCCCGAACGCCACCATCAAGCGTTACGGCACGGCTGATGAAGCCTATCTCGATCTGAAATCCGGTCGCGTCGACTATGTGATGGCCGACTCTGCCGCCATCACCGACGGTCTGCTGAAGAAGGAAGGGGGCGATGCCTACGAGTTCGTCGGTCCGAAACTGACCGATCCCAAGTGGTTTGGCGAGGGTGCCGGTATTGCGGTGCGCAAGGCTGACAAGGATCTGAAAGAGAAATTCAACGCCGCCATTCTGGCGCTGCGCGCCAATGGCAAGTACAAGGAAATCAACGACAAGTACTTCGAGTTCGACGTGTACGGCGAATAAAACCAGAGGACGTTTACGGCGAGTAAAAGCAGTTCCCTCTCCCTTTGGGAGAGGGCAGGGTGAGGGGACTTGTGACGTGTTGCTCAACGACAAGTAACAGGCCGATTGGCTCACCTCGCCAGTAGTCCCGGGGCCCATGTTCTCTGTGTGGAGCAATGGGCCCTATTAATTGCAATGGAGCTGCCCATGTTTGATTTGAAAGGATACGAAGCCTCGCTGTTGGAGGGCGCCTGGGTCACCCTGGAAGTGGCGCTGGCCTCCCTGCTGCTGGCATTGCTGCTGGGGATGCTGGGGGCGCTGGCCAAACTCTCTCCCTACAAGTGGGCCCGGGCCATCGCGACTTGCTACACCACCATCATTCGCGGTATTCCCGACTTGGTGCTGATGATGCTGCTCTTTTTTGGCGGCCAGGTGCTGATCAACGGTATCTGCAGCTGGGTCAACGAGGCTTACAACAGCTTTTTACTTGAAGGCAATCCCAATCAGGAGTGGGTCTCCCTGCTCCCGGACTATATCGATATCAGCCCCTTTGTGGCCGGTGTCGCGACCATCGGCTTTATCTTCGGCGCCTACATGACCGAGACCTTTCGCGGCGCCATTCTGGCGGTGGACAAGGGCGAGCTGGAGGCCGCACGCGCCTTTGGCATGCGGGCAACCCAGGTGTTTGTCCGGATCCTCTTCCCCCAGATGATGCGCCACGCCCTGCCGGGGTTTGGCAACAACTGGCTGGTGCTGCTGAAAACCACCGCGCTGGTCTCCATCATCGGCCTTGATGACATGGTGCGCAAAGCCTCGCTGGCGGCGGGGTCGACCCAGCAACCCTTCACCTTCTACATGGCGGTGGCGCTGATCTTCCTGATCTTCACCGCAGTCTCCACCTCGGCGCTCAAGTGGGCCGAGCGTCACTATGCCATAAAGACGAGGTAAGCCATGGATTTCTCAATCATTCTCAAAGAGTGGCCGACCTACTGGGAGGGGCTCTATACCACAGTCTGGCTGGTGGCCCTCTCTCTGCTCCTCGGTCTGATGCTGGCGGTGCCCATGGGCATCCTGCGCAACAGCCGCAACTGGCTGATCAAGGGGCCGATCTGGGCCTATATCTACTTCTTTCGCGGCACCCCGCTGCTGGTGCAGCTCTTTATCATCTACTACGGCGCCGCCCAGTGGGAGTGGCTGAAAAACAGTGCCGCCTGGTCGCTCTTCTCCGAGGCCTGGTTCTGTGCCCTGCTGGCCTTCACCCTCAATACCGCCGCCTATACCGCCGAGATCGTGCGCGGGGCGGTACACAACATGCCGCGCGGCCAGATTGAGGCAGCCAACGCCTTTGGCATGACCCGCTGGCAGACTCTGACCCGGATCATTTTGCCCAACTCGTTTCGTCGGGCACTGCCTGCCTACAGCAACGAGGTGATCTTCATGCTGCAGGGCTCGGCGGTGGCGGGCATCATCACCATCGTCGATCTGACCGGCGCGGCGCGGATCATCAACTCCCGCTACTACAGTCCGTTCGAGGCATTTTTGACCGCCGGGCTGCTCTATATGTTGCTCACCTTTGTCATCGTCTGGCTGTTCAAGAAGTGGGAAGCGCGCTGGCATGCCCACCTGCGCCCGCGCAATGTGTAAGGGTTGAGCTGCCAAGATGAGCGAAAATGGCCCCGCCTGTTGCTGGCAGGGCCATTTTTTATCTTCATCCTCTGCCCGCCCGGTTTGCCAAATGGTGGTCGAGCAGGGAGAATGCAGCACTCCCGAGCGCACTCAGCCGTTGGCTGCGTGCCTTATCCCCCAGTTCCCGAGGTTTTATGTACCGGATTTTGTTTGAGCATCCCGCTTTTCTGGTTATCGACAAGCAGCCCGGTATCGGCATGCACGACGAGAAGGGCGACGGTGAGTCGGTCAATCCGGGGCTGGTCAATCGCGTGAAGGCCGATACCGGGCTCACCCTCTATCCGGTGCACCGGCTCGACAAGATGACCTCCGGGCTGGTGCTGCTGGCCCGCACCACGGATGCGAACCGCGAATTGAGCATGGCCTTTGCTGCCCGCGAGGTGAGCAAGCAGTATCTGGCGCTCTCCGATCGCAAACCGAAGAAGAAGCAGGGCTGGGTGAAAGGGGATATGCAAAAGGGGCGCGGCGGCAGCTGGATGCTGGCGCGCACTTTGGAAAACCCCGCCATCAGCTGGTTTGATTCGGTCTCGGTGCGCGAGGGGCTGCGGCTCTATCGCATCAAGCCCCAGACCGGCAAGACCCACCAGATCCGGGTTGCCCTCAAAAGCATCGGTGCCCCCATTCTCGGGGATGAACGCTATGGCGGCACGCCAGCCGAGCGCGGTTATCTGCACGCCTGGCGACTGAGTTTTACGCTGGCGGGCGAGCCGTTCGATTTTGTCTGCCCGCCCACACAGGGGGCCGAGTTTGTCACTCCTGAGCTGACAGCCGCGAGCGCCACCCTTGCGCCCTGATGTTTATGCGCCGAGAGCCTGACGCCATGATCCATTCAGCAAAAGAGCGTGATGCATCCAATGCCTCTGACGGGAGCACGCCGCGCTGGATCCTGGCCGACTTTGACGACACTCTGGCCCCCGGCGACAGCCACGCCGGTCTGCTGCGCTATATCCTGCGCCGCCGGATCTGGCCGCTGCTGTTGTTGCCGGTGATTGCGCTGGGTGGAGTGGTCTATCTTGTTCCCAGCCAGCGGCGGCGCGGTATCTCCCTTATCTGGTGGGCCATCACCCTGGGGCTCTCCCCCTTGGAGTGGCGCAAGCTGGTGCGCGCCTATTGCCGCACCAGGCCGGGACTGTTTCGTCAGGCTCGCGATCTGCTGCAACACGAGGGGGGGCGCTGCTGGGTGATCTCCGCCAGCCCTTGCGCGCTGGTGCGAGCCCAGCTCCATCAGCAACTGCCCGGCCAGTTGCCCCACCGGATCATTGGCTCGCAGATGCATTACTGTTTTGGCGGCCTGATGCCGCGCTTCTATTGCCACGGCCAGCACAAGCTGCTGCCGGAGATCTGCACCCTCGATGTCGAGCTGGCGCTTAGCGACAGCCTGCACGATCTGCCGCTGCTGGGGTTGGGGAAAGAGGCGTGGTTGATCAATCCGACGCCCACGCGACTACAAAAAGCCCGGGCCCGCTTGCCCCATCTGATAGTCAAAAACTGGCAACTGTAATGCAAAGCTGACAGCCATGCGGGTCGTCACACTTTGATCCGCAGGGCTGCGGCTTGAATGTCACAATCCATTTACATCTTTTGCTACCAGCTGCGAAAAACTATCTGCATCTCGCCTCTTCTCTTCCTGCTACGCCCTGCTTCTAATGAAACAAGTTGTTAACACTTGCTGCGCCACTGGGTGCTGCAATCCGTTTTAACCTAATCAAGAGCAAGGAGCGCCCGATGAATGCCACCTCTTCCGCCACTCACACCATCAATCCGTTAGGCACAGATGGCTTCGAGTTCGTCGAGTACACGGCCCCCGATGCCAAAGGGATTGCCGCCCTCAAGAGCCTGTTTGTCTCGCTGGGGTTTGCCGAGATCGCCAGGCACAAACACAAGCAGTGCTGGCTCTACCGGCAGGGGGATATCAACTTCGTGGTCAATGCCGAACCTCACTCCCAGGCGGAGCAGTTCGCCAGCCTGCACGGGCCGAGCGTCTGCGGCATGGCGTTTCGGGTGAGCGATGCAGGCAAGGCCCAGCAGTTCGCCATCGCCAAGGGGGCCAAGCCCTTTATCGGCAAGATTGGCCCCATGGAGCTCAATATTCCTGCCATCTACGGTATCGGCGAGAGCACCCTCTCTTTCGTCGATCGCTATGGTGACAAGGGCTCCATCTATGACGTGGATTTTGTCTTCTACCCCGACTGGCAGGCCCGGATGGCGGAAGTGGATGCCGGTCTTATCGAGATCGATCACCTGACCCACAACGTCCATCGCGGCAATATGGATGTCTGGTCCAATTTCTATGAGCGGATCGGCAACTTCCGTGAAATTCGCTACTTCGATATCGAGGGCAAGCTGACCGGGTTGCATTCGCGCGCCATGACTGCCCCCTGCGGCAAGATCCGCATCCCCATCAACGAGTCGGCGGATGACAAGTCGCAGATTGAGGAGTACCTGCGCCAGTACAAGGGGGAGGGGATCCAGCACATCGCCATGGCCTCCAGCGATATCTACCAGACCATCCGTACCCTGCGCAGCCGCGGCACCGGCTTTATGCCGACGCCGGATACCTACTACGAGAAGGTGAACGGTCGGGTCGAGGGACACCAGGAGGATCTGGCGGCCCTCAAAGAGCTGCGCATCCTCATCGACGGCTCCCCCACCAAGGATGGCATCCTGCTGCAGATCTTCACCGATACCGTGATTGGCCCGGTCTTCTTCGAGATCATCCAGCGCAAGGGCAACGAAGGGTTTGGCGAGGGAAATTTCAAGGCGCTGTTTGAATCGATCGAGCTGGACCAGATCCGCCGCGGCGTGCTGGATGGTGGCGAAGATGACAAGGGTGCAGGCAAAGAGGGCGCGAGCGATGCGTAACTGGATTAACTTTCCCCATCGGGAGGGAACCCACTCCCGACAGGCCCATGCCGATCTGCCCGAACAGGCCATCTATGAGCGCGAGCTGGGGCGCAGCGGCTTTTTCGGCCCCGCCACCCACATGCACCACAAGCATGCCCCCACCGACTGGAGCAGCTGGGAGGGGCCGCTGCGGCCACGGCTGTTTGACCTCAATGCCCTGCAAGAGGAGGTGAGCTCGCTCTCCCCCTGGGTGGCCCCCGACATTCTCAGCAACCCCCACTGCCGCTACCGGATCTGGCGGCTATCCGAGGCGATGCCGTTTCTGGTGCGCAACGCCGACGGCGATGAGCTCTTGTTTATCCACGAGGGGGGCGGCGAGTTCTTCTGCGACTACGGCCACCTGACCCTGCGCGATGGTGACTACGTGGTGATCCCCCGTGGCACCATGTGGCGCATCGAGCCGACAGCGCCCCTTTTCATCCTGATGATCGAGGCGACCAACGACAGCTACCAGCTGCCGGACAAGGGGCTGGTGGGCAATCACGCCATCTTTGACCCGGCGGCGCTCGATGTGCCCGCCATCAATGAGCGCTTTTTGGCCCAGCAGGATGAAAACCCCTGGTCGCTGCAGGTGAAACGCCACGATCAGGTGTCGGTCATCACCTGGCCTTTTAATCCGCTTGATGCGCAAGGGTGGCACGGGGACTTGTGCGTGGTGCGCCTCAACTGGCGGGATATCCGCCCGCTGATGAGCCACCGTTACCATTTGCCGCCGTCGGCCCACTCCACCTTTGTGGCGAGCCGCTTTGTCATCTGCACCTTTGTGCCGCGCCCCATCGAGAGCGACCCCGGTGCCCTCAAGGTGCCCTTCTACCACAGCAATGATGATTACGACGAAGTGCTCTTTTACCACGCCGGGGACTTCTTCAGCCGGGACAATATCGAGCGGGGCATGGTCACCTTCCACCCTGCCGGTTTCACCCACGGCCCCCATCCCAAGGCGTTTGCGGCGGGGCAGGCCTATGCCAAGAAGTTCACCGACGAGGTGGCGGTCATGCTCGATACCCGCGATGCGCTGAACGTCGGCAGCCTGTGCGAAGGGATCGAGAACACCCGGTATGTCTCCAGCTGGCAGCGCCCGGACGCTGCGGCCGGCAAATAAGGAATCGCTTATGAAATTGGCAACATTGATCAATGGCAAGCGCGATGGCGCTTTGGTGGTGGTGAGCCGGGACCTGACCCAGGCGGTGCGAGTGAGCGAGATTGCCCCGACTTTGCAGGCCGCCCTCGACGAGTGGGCCGAGCTTGCCCCCAAGCTTGAGGAAGTCTATCAGCAGCTTAACGAAGGCCGCGTGGCCGAGGCGTTCCCCTTTGACGAAGCGTCTTGCCTCTCACCGCTGCCGCGTGCCTACCAGTGGGCCGATGGCAGTGCCTATGTCAACCATGTGGAGCTGGTGCGCAAGGCGCGCGGCGCCGAGATGCCCGAGAGCTTCTGGCACGACCCGCTGATGTATCAGGGGGGCTCCGACAGTTTTCTCGCCCCCCGTGGGCCGATTGTCATGGGCTCCGAGGAGTGGGGGATCGATTTCGAGTCAGAAGTGGCCATCATTACCGACGACGTGCCGATGGGAGTGAGCCCACAGGGGGCCGCCAGCCACGTCAAACTGCTGATGCTGGTCAACGACGTGAGCCTGCGCAACCTGATCCCGGGGGAGCTGGCCAAGGGCTTTGGTTTCTTCCAGTCCAAGCCGTCCAGCGCCTTCTCGCCGGTGGCGATCACCCCCGACGAGCTGGGCGATGACTGGCGCGATGGCAAGGTGCTGCTGCCCCTGCGCACCCATCTGAATGGCGCCCTGTTTGGCGCACCGGATGCCGGGGTGGACATGACCTTCAACTTCTTCGAGCTGATTGCCCATGCGGCCAAGACCCGTCCCCTTGGCGCTGGCTGCATCATCGGCTCGGGCACCGTCTCCAACTACGATCGCAGCGCCGGTTCATCCTGCATCGCCGAGCGCCGCATGCTGGAAATTCTTGATTGTGATCAAGCTACAACCTCCTATTTGCAGTTTGGTGATAGAGTGTCGATCGCGATGGAAGATCGCTCTGGCCAAAATCTGTTTGGCACCATCTCTCAACAAGTGGTGCCTGCGAGCGGTCAGGGAGGTTGATGGCCAGCGCCGGTTGGTGGCAAACCTATTCGGGATATGTCCGGATCACGACGAGCCCTCAACCGGTGCCGGATACACAAGGAGGCAGGTGGCGAGCACCTGCCGGGCTTCGGGCCCAGATAAAAAGCAGGGACAGATTATGTTGCAGTTGTTTGGCTATTGGCGTTCGTCGGCAAGTTTTCGGGTGCGGATCGTGTTGCAGCTCAAGGGGCTCGCCTACGAGCAGCATCCGATCAATTTACGGCAGGGCGAACAGCGCGAAAAGGCCTATCGCCGCCTCAATCCGCAGGGGTTGGTGCCGTTTCTGGTGGATGGCGATCTGCAGACCGGTCAGTCCGTCGCCATCATGGAGTACCTCGACGAGACCTATCCCGCCTACTCCCTGATGCCCTCTGCCCCCGAGGCGCGGGCCCGGGTGCGCCAGATCGTCAACATGATCGCCTGTGACATCCACCCCCTCAACAATCTGCGGGTGCTGGGCTATCTGGAAGAGCACTTAAGGGTCAACAAAGCACAGGAAGCGGACTGGTATCGCCACTGGATTGACGAGACCTTCACTGCCCTCGAGCAGCTGTTGATGACCACCGCCGGTGTCTACTGCGTCGGCAACGAAGTGACCCTGGCCGACTGCATGCTGGTGCCCCAGGTCTACAACGCCCGTCGTTACGAGATGACCCTGGACGATTACCCCACCATCTGCCGCATTGTCGCCAACTGCGAGCAGTTGCAGGCCTTTATCAAGGCCGCCCCCGCAAACCAGCCGGATGCGCAGTGATCCGCTGACACTGCTGAAAATGACGGGATGATGTGATCACGTTATCCCGCTATCTGCCCCCCCTCTTGGTTGATCTCATCGCTGGTTTGCCTCCGGGGCTGCTGGTGAATCGACTTATTGTCAAAAACTCCGCTCTTGTCACAGTTATCAATATTTTGAGTTGTAGCACGCTTCATTGTTGGTGTTTTGCGTTATTAATCACACTCCCATCAGTTGATTAAGCCTAGGATCGCCACGCCTGAGGTATAGGCGAAGGGGAGATGCGAACAGGTCGCCTATCATGGGCGCCTAGGTTTCTGTCGATTGTCACGCGATTTGTCCGCACCTCTCTTTTTTCATTTTTTACGGTTTGATGGTCCGCACTGCCCGGCCCGTGTCACTGTGGCTATCCCTTGCGACAGAGGCAGGTTGACTGGCGAGCCACCGTTTATTTGCAACCACTCTGTGCAACAAGGAGATCTCATGCATTCCTTCAAAAAGTGCGTCGTCGCACTCTCCATCAACCTTGCCCTCTTCTCGTCGGCATTTGCCTGCACCACTTTGCTGGTTGGCAGTGAGGCCAGCGCCGATGGCTCCATGATGGTGGCCCGCAGCGCCGACAGCGATGCCCTGAAAGCCCAGCATTTTGTGATCCATCCGGCCAAGCAGGGGCAAAGTGGCGTACACAGCTCCAAGGCTCACAACGGCGCCAATGATTTCAGTTACCCCTTGCCGAAAAACTCCCTGCGCTATACCACAGTGCCGAACTGGAAGACCCAGCTGCACGGCGCCACCGGGTTCAACGAGAAGGGGGTAGGGGTGAGCGGCACCGAGTCCATTTTCGCCTCACCCGAAGCGCTCGCCTTTGACCCCTATGTGGAAGACAAGGGGATCACCGAGGATGACATTCCCGATGTGCTGCTCTCCCGGTCCACGTCGGCCCGCGAGGCGATCGCCTTGCTTGGCAACATCATCGAGACCATAGGCGCGGGAGAGGGATTTGGCGTTGCCGTGGTGGATGACAACGAGCTCTGGTATCTGGAGACCGCCACCGGCCACCACTGGATGGCGCAGCGTCTGCCGAAAAATCACTATTTTGCCACCGGCAATCAGGGCCGCCTGCAGCAGTACGATCCGGCCAGTGCCGACATGATGGGCTCGAAAAATCTGATCGAATTTGCCACCGAGAAGGGGCTCTACCATCCGCAAAAAGATGGGGCGTTCAACTTCTCGAAAGCCTATACCCGCGATGACGAGCGGGACCGCAGCTATAACGATCCGCGGGTCTGGACCATCCAGCAGATGTTCAACCCCTCGCTCAAGCAGGCGGTGGATGCCGGTCGCCAGTTCCCGGTCACCCTCTCCCCCGAGAAGAAGATGACGCTGGAGGAGGTCAAGGCGGTGCTGCGCAATCACTATGACGGCACCGAGCACGATCCCTACAGCAAGGGGTTGAACGGTCAGGAGCCGTGGCGCCCCGTCAGTGTGTTTCGTACCTATGAGTCCCATGTGATGCAGGTTCGCCCCTGGATGCCGCGTGAGGTAGGGGAGGTGACCTATGTGGGCCTCGGCATGGCGGATCTGACCGCCTTCGTTCCCTACTACAGCGGTCTGGAAGCCTATCCGGCGCACTATGCCATGGGCAGCGACAAGGCCGACAGCGACTCCATCTACTGGAAATATCGCAAACTGCAGACCCTGGTGATGACCGATTACCCCAAATTGGCCCCCATGGTGAAGCAGGCGTACCAGAGCTGGGAGGCGAAGATCGCCAAAGAGCAGAAAGAGATGGAAGCCAACTATCTGAAAACGGTCAAGACCGACAAGGCCGCCGCCAACAGCATGCTCAACGACTTCAATCTGCGGGTGATGCAGGAGGCCGAAACGTTGACCGACGATCTGACCAACCAGATCTTCACGGTGCGCACCCAGGATATTCAGGCCGATATCTTCTTCGCCAACAAGGCGAAAAAGGATTAACCGCGACGCACTCATCATGCCAAAGAGGGGCCCAGATGGTCAGCCTGAGCGGCCGCCGGGCTGATCGGTTCCTCTGATCACTTTCCCTCTATCGATGCCGGAGCCTGTGCTCCGGAATTTTTCCTCTATGACATCCCGCCAATGTGTCTGGCTGGGCAGTGGATTTCGCTACCCGATACGAAAGCAGAGACTTTCATTCAGGTTTTTATTTCGCCTTTCAGCATATCAGGCATGTGATCAGCTACCCACTTTTGGTTATCTGATGGCTTTTATGCAGCTTTTCTGTGTTATTTATCACTACCCATTGATTCGACTGTGATGGGCACTCTCTTTATCCATCTCATTTTTTCTCGTTAATCCAAGGTGTTATCGCTTCATCAGACGGCTGTTTGCAGAAAAAGGCGGCTGCTTTCTGAATAAGGTGACCGCGCCGCCGGATCTCGTCACGGCATCATATCCGTCACTACTCACAGGACTACCGCAATGCAGATTGTCGACCGATTTTTGGGATACACCGCCATCAATACCACCACCAACCGTGAAGCGGGGGCGGCCGGGGTGATGCCCTCTTCTCCTGGGCAGCGGGTGCTGGCTGACAAGGTGGCGCAGGAGCTGATTGCCCTGGGGCTGACCGTGGAGGTGGCGGACAACGCCATCCTGACCGCCACCCTGCCTGCCAATGTGGCGGGGGATCTGCCCACCGTGGCCTTCTTTGCCCATCTCGATACCAGTGCCGAACACACCAACGATACCCATGCCCAAGTAGTGGCCTATGAAGGGGGGGATATCTGCCTCAATGCCGACCAGCAGATCACCCTGCGCCAGAGCGAGTTCCCGGAGCTTGCCAACTATGTCGGCGATCGGATCATCGTGACCGACGGCACCAGCCTGCTGGGGGCCGATGACAAGGCGGCCATCGCCGCCATCGTCAATGCGGTGGCCTATCTGCAGGCACACCCGGAGATCCCTCACGGCACCATCAAAATTGGTCTGGTACCTGACGAGGAGCAGGGATTGCGCGGGGCCAAGGCGTTCGATACCGAACGTTTTGGCGCTGACTTCGCCTATACCCTCGACTGCTGCGGCATTGGCGAGCTGGTCTATGAGAACTGGAATGCGGGGGATGCGGAGTTTGTCTTTCACGGTGCCTCGGCCCACCCCATGTCGGCCAAGGGCAAGCTGAAGAACTCGCTGCTGATGGCGCACAAGTTTATCGCCATGCTGCCGGGGGGCGAAGCGCCTGAATATACCGAGGGGCGTGAAGGTTACTACTGGGTCAAGCAGATGCAGGGCAACAGCGCCCAAACTGTGCTCAAGCTGGATGTGCGCGACTTCACTCAGGAGGGGTATCAGCAACGAATGACCCTGCTCGACACCCTCGGCAAGAGCTGTCAGGCCCTGTGGGGTGAGCAGAACGTGAGTTACCACTTGAGCGATCGCTACAGCAATGTGTTCAACAGTTTGCAGGGCGATAATCGTTATCCCATCGAACTGGCGCTGGCCGCTTACGAGACGCTGGGGATCACCCCCAAGCCCATCCCGATGCGCGGTGGTTATGATGGCGCCGTGCTCTCCCAGAAGGGATTGCCCTGCCCGAACCTCTTCACCGGTGCCCACAACTTTCACTCCATCTACGAGTACCTGCCGGTTAAATCCCTCGAGGCGGCCAGTGCCGTGGTGATCGAGATAATCAAGCTCACCCACGCCCGTTTCAGTCGCTAAGGAGCCGTCATGTTTCAGGTAGTTATTGCGGTATTGGTCATCGTGCTGGTGGCCAGGTTGATCCTCAAAGGCTATCGGGCCGAGCCGGTGCTGTTTGCCGCCGGTCTGGTGCTGATGGTGGCAAGCCAGCTGGCAGGGTGGGGGAGTGTGCTGCCCAAAGGGGTTGCGAGCACCGGGCTTGCCCTGTTCGATCCCTTTGAGGTGATGCGGGATCTGTTCAGCTCGCGGGCCGCGGATCTGGGGTTGATGATCATGGCGCTGATGGGCTTTGCCCATTACATGGATCATATCGGTGCCAATGATGCGGTGGTGCGCATTGCGATTCGTCCGCTGCGTCGGTTGCGCTCTCCCTATGTGTTGCTCTTTTTCTCCTATCTGCTGGCCAGCGCGCTGCAACTGGCGATCCCCTCGGCGACCGGTCTGGCGGTACTGTTGATGGCGACCCTGTTCCCCATCATGGTGGGGCTTGGCCTCTCTGCGGCCTCGTCGGCCGGGGTGATTGCTACTTCCCTCGGGGTGGCCTATACCCCGACCGCTATTGACGCCATCCGTGCAACCGATGCGGTGGGCATGGGCCATAACGTGATCGAATATGTCTACACCTATCAGGGCCCGGCCGCACTGGCGACCGTGCTGGTGGTGGGCTTGATGCACGTATTTTGGCAACGTCGTTGCGATCTGCAGGAAGGGCATCAGCATCAGGGCGCGGCTGCGGTGGATGAGTCGGTACAACAGGTCGGAGTCCCCGGTTTTTATGCCATCTTGCCGATGCTGCCCATCATCATGGCGGTGGGCTTCTCTTCCCTGTTTGTCGATCACATCAAGCTCAACGTCATCACCATCGTGATGATCTCCATGTTTATCAGCATGGTGGTGGAGGCAGCCAGAACCCGTGACATGAAGCAGGTGTGCGGCGGTTTCAGCCACTTCCTCAACGGCATGGGGTCAGCGTTCAGCAACGTGGTGGGGCTGCTGGTGGCGGCGGGGATCTTCGCCCACGGCATCAAGGTGCTGGGGGTGATCGACATTCTGATCGTCGGCGCCGAACATGTGGGGCTGCCCGCCTTTGCCATGGCGATCGTTTTTGCACTGGTGACGTTGGTTGCCGCTATTATCATGGGCTCCGGCAATGCGCCCTTCCTCGCCTTTGTCGAGCTGATCCCGCAGATCGCAGCCAGCATGGGGGTCAATACCGCCGCCATGATCCTGCCGATGCAGCAGGCCTCCCACATGGGGCGCGCCATGTCGCCAGTCTCCGGGGTGATTATCGCGGTCTCCAGCGGTGCCAAGCTGACCCCGTTCGCGGTGATCAAGCGCACCTCGGTACCCCTGATGGTCGGTTTTGTCTTCCATACCCTGATCGTGGGGATCTTCTATCTGTAACTGCTCCTTCGGTTATCCGGAGATGAAATAACGAAAAGCCCTTCACCGTAGTGAAGGGCTTTTTGCTATCTGGCGTTATCCGACCGGGTGAACCCGTGCGGGCTTAGTAGCCTTGCTGGTGCACATCCATCACGGCGCGGCCGGACGGGTCGGCCATCTCTTTGAACTTGGCATCCCACTCCAGCGCGGTGGGGGTGGAGCAGGCGACCGACTTGCCGTAGGGCACGGTGCGGGCGGCGGCTTCCAGCGGGAAGTGCTCGTCGAAGATGGCGCGGTAGAAGTAGGCCTCTTTGGTGAGCGGGGTGTTGATGGGGAAACGGAATGCGGCCGCCTCGAACATCTGATCCGTCACTTCCTGTTCGACCATGGCTTTCAGGCTGTCGATCCACGAATAACCCACACCGTCGGAGAACTGCTCCTTCTGGCGCCATGCCACTTCGTGGGGCAGCAGATCCTCGAACGCTTCGCGCAGGATGTGCTTCTCGATCTTGCCCTTGCCACACATCTTGTCGGCAGGTTGCAGGCGCATCGCCACGTCCATGAACTCCTTGTCGAGGAAGGGCACGCGACCTTCCACACCCCAGGCGGCCATCGATTTGTTGGCGCGCAGGCAGTCATAGAGGTGCAAGGAGGCGAGCTTGCGCACGTTCTCTTCGTGGAACTCTTTTGCGTTGGGTGCCTTGTGGAAGTAGAGATAGCCACCGAACAGCTCGTCGGAACCTTCACCGGAGAGCACCATCTTGATCCCCATCGCCTTGATGTAACGGGCCATCAGATACATGGGCGTGGAGGCGCGGATGGTGGTGACGTCATAGGTCTCGAGGTGATAGATGACGTCGCGCAGGGCATCCAGACCCTCCTGCACGGTGAAGTGGATCTGGTGGTGGATGGTGCCCAGATGATCGGCCACTTTACGGGCGGCAGCCAAGTCAGGCGAGCCTTCCAGGCCGACGGCAAAGGAGTGCAGTTGCGGCCACCAGGCTTCGCTCTTGCCATCGTCTTCCACCCGACGGGCGGCGTAGATCTTGGTGATGGCGGAGATGACGGACGAATCCAGCCCGCCGGAGAGCAGCACGCCATAAGGCACGTCGCACATCAGCTGGCGTTTGACCGCCGCTTCCAGTGCCGCTTTCAGCTCGGCCTTGTCGCTGACGTTGTGCTCGACCGCGCTGTACTCCATCCAGTCGCGCTTGTACCACTGTTTAAGCTCGCCATCCTTGCTCCACAGGTAGTGTCCCGGCGGGAAGGTTTCGACGCTCTTGCAGACCGGCACCAGCGCCTTCATCTCGGAGGCGACATAGAAGTTGCCGTGTTCGTCGCGACCGGTATAGAGGGGGATGATCCCCATGTGGTCACGACCAATCAGATAGGCATCCTGCTCGGCGTCATAGAGGATAAAGGCGAAGATGCCGTTGAGATCGTCCAGAAACGCCGGGCCTTTCTCCTTGTAGAGGGCCAGCAGCACTTCACAGTCGGATTTGGTCTGGAACTGGAAGTCGACCTTGAGGTTCTTCTCCAGCTCCTTGTGGTTGTAGATCTCGCCGTTGACGGCCAATACGTGAGTGCGCTCGGGGTTGTAGAGCGGCTGGGCGCCATTGCCCGGATCGACGATGGCCAGGCGCTCGTGCACCAGAATCGCTTTGTCGGAGCTGTAGACGCCGGACCAGTCTGGCCCGCGGTGACGAAGTCGCTTGGACATCTCCAGCGCCGATTTGCGCAATAGAGCCGGGTCAGTTTTGATGTCCAGAATGCCGAAAATAGAACACATTGGCGGTAATCCTCTTGATTTTTATATGAGCCCCCACGTCCGGGCTCGAAATTCCATTTACATTCCTCGTCAGACACAATGCCTAGCGGAAAAACCTTTTGCAAGCGGGAAAACCGCAGAAAATCATGCCGTAAGCGTCAAGCAGATCACCGGGATAAGGGGGCCGGTAGTGGCGCCGGTAGTGGTACAGGGAGTGGGACCGGGTGACGTGAACGTCAAGCCGAGGCGGGTTCGAAGATCACATAGACCTTGCGACAGGGGGTGAGGGTCTCCCACTCTCCGACAAAGCCGGCGGGAATGACAAATTGATCGCCGGGTTTCAGGGCAAGCTGGCCGCCCTGATTGTCGTGGATCACCACATCCCCCTCCAGCAGTTGGCAATATTCGTGCTCGGTGTAGTGGATGGCCCAGCGGCCGGGCTCGCAGGCCAAGAGGCCCACGTGGAACTGCTGGCTGGGGTCGGAGTAGTGGTTCCATACCGTCTGACTCGGGTTGCCCGCTTTAATGCGTTCGGGGGCGGGCATCAGCGGAGTGGGGGTAGCTTCGTGGCGGTCGAGCAAAATCCAGTCGTTAAGGGTCTTCATGGTGCCTCCCTGGCAATGGGGATATGAAAGCGGGGCCATCCCGGCCCCGCGTTTGTTCGTTTTATTAAACGAGGTTGAGCATAACTTAAACGATGCACATTCCCTTGCCAAGTGCCCTCGCCAAGCCCCTGATGCCAGCACTCAGCGCGGCTGCAAGCGGCGGATCACATGGCGGGCAAAGCCGCTGCCCGCCTCGTTATAGACGTTGAACACCGCATCCACCCCTTGTTCTTGCAGGGAGGGGATATCATCCTCGAAGCGGACGATGGCGGCGATCTTGCCGTTGAAGCCGTGGCTGCGCAGCTTCTCGATGGCGTAGAGATTCCCCGAGTGGTGGGGCATCGCCAGCAGTACCAGATTGACCTGATTGGAGAGCAGCACCTTGTCCCAGAAGTCTGTATCGGTGGCATCCCCCTCGATGACGTTCATCCCCTGGGCGCGCAGGGTGGGCAGCTTCTCGCTGTCGTTCTCCACCCCGAGGATGACGTTGCCGTATTTGTTCTCCAGCTCGAAGTAGGCGCCCTGGCCGATCCGCCCCATACCGAGGATGATTACCTCGGCATCGCCGAGCTCGATGGGCCTGTCTTCCGGATGGAGGTTGCTTGCCTGCAGCCCCCGCAGCCAGTGACCGATGCGATGATAGATCCGCTCGCTCTGGGCATTGAGCGGGGCGGAGATCATAAAGCTTGCCGCCAGCGCCAGCGAAACCGCCACCAGCCACTCGTAGGAGAGCCAGCCTGCCTTGGCGGCGATGGCTGCGACGATCAGGCCAAACTCCGAGAAGTTGCTGAGCGCCAGGGTAGAGAGCAGGGCGGTACGCACCCGCAGGTGAGCACCGCTATAGACCAGATAGTAGAGCGCGCTTTTCAGCGGCAGGGCCAGCACCAATGCCAGCGCCAGCAGCATGGTGTCGTGGGTCGGCAGGCCGTTGAGGCCGATGGTGAGAAAGAAGCAGACCAGAAAGAGGTCTTTGAGGTTAAAGAGCGCCTTGGCCAGTCCCGCCGCCGCCGGATGGGAGGCGAGCAGCATGCCGATGATCAGCGCCCCGAGATCCGGCTTGAGGCCGACCACTTCAAAACCGGCGGCCCCCACCACCAGTGCCAGGAACACCCCGAACAGCACCTGCAACTCGCCGTGACCGGCCCGTTCCAAGAGCTTGAACAACAGCGGGCGCAGCAGTGGCAGCCCCAGCACCCAGAGCGCCCAGATACTGGGCAACTTGCCGCTGGAGAACGCCAGAAAGGCCACGGCGAACACATCCTGCATGACCAGTACCCCGATGGCGATGCGGGCGTAGAGTGCATTCATGTCGCTGCGATCTTCCAATACCTTGACAGCAAAGACGGTGCTGGAGAAGGAGAGGGCAAAGCCCAGCAGCAGCGCCAGTTTCCAGTCCAGTGACAGGGCGAGGTGGAGCCCCAGCCCCTTGCAGACCAGCAGCACAACGGTAAAGAGCAGGGTGGAGAGCAGCAGGTGCAGGCTGGTGGTGCCCCACACATCGCGCCGCATCAGGGTCTTGATATTGAGCTTGAGGCCGATGGTGAACAGCAGCAGGGTGACGCCGAGATCGGCCACTTCGCTCAGGGCGGGGCTATTTTCATATCCCATGCCGTTGAGGATAAAACCGGCGGCCAGAAAGCCGAGCAGAGGGGGCAGGCCAATCAGATTGACTACCATGCCGCAGCCAAAGGCCACGGCGATCAGAATGGGTTCCATAACAGATCCTGCAAGGGCAGTTGAGACCTGCCCTGTTTAACGCTTGGGTGGTGATTAGACGATATCGATGTCGACCACAGAGTCGAAAATATGGTTCGGTCGAAACGGCATACGGTCGATATCGGCCACCTTACTCACCCCGGAGAGCACCAGCACCGTTTCGAGACCGGCCTGAAAGCCCGCCAGAATATCGGTGCGCAGGTTGTCGCCGATGATGATGGTGTCGTCGGAGTGGGCCTCCATCCGGTTGAGCGCCGCACGGATGATCCAGGCGCTCGGCTTGCCGACATAGAACGGCTTCTTGCCGGTCATCCGCTCGATGGGGGCGCACAGGGCGCCGCAAGCCGGGTGCATCATGGGGCCGTGGGTGTCGGGGTTGGTGGCGATAAAACGGGCCCCCTGATCGACGAACTTGGCGCCCAGTTGCATCATGGTCCAGTTGTAGTTGCGGGTCTCGCCCACCACCACGAAGTCGGGGTCGATATCGGTGATGGTGAAACCGGCCTTGTAGAGCTCGTGGGTCAGCGCCCCTTCGCCAATCACATAGGCCTTCTTGCCATCCTGGCGCTTGAGAAAATCGGCGGTGCCCATGGCGGAGGTGTAGAAGCACTCCTCCGGCACCTCGATCCCTGCGGAGCGGAAGCGGTTTTGCAGATCTTTCTGGGTCTGGGCCGGGTAGTTGGTGAGGAACAAGAGCTTGCTGCCCTGCTCCAGCAGGCGGTGGACGAAACGGTCGGCACCGGGGATGAGATCGTTATTGTGCAGGATGACACCGTCGATATCGCAGATGACGTTCTTCTTCATGAAAACTCCTTGTCAGGGCGCAGGCGAGCCGCCAATCGTTAAGATGTTCAATCATTTATGATTTTTGTGACGCCATTATAAGTCTGTTTGATGACAAGTCTCCCCTGTCTCGCCACTTCGGTGCACAATAAAGCTGCCGTCGGGTCAGTCTGGTGGAGGGGCTGACGCCGGATCACTTTGCTGATGGAGCCGTCGCTATGGACACCCCAATTCCCAAGCCAGTCACACCCGAACACCTCACCGCCGCGCAATTTATCGCCGGACTGCCGAAACTGGAGCTGCACCTGCATATCGAGGGCAGCCTCGAACCCGAGCTGATGTTTGAGCTGGGCCGCCGCAACGGCGTGCCACTGCCTTGGCCCGATGTGGCCAGCGTGCGCGCCGCCTATGACTTTGACTGCCTGCAATCTTTTCTCGACCTCTACTATCGCGGCGCCAGCGTGCTGGTGACCGAGCAGGACTTCTTCGACCTCACCTGGGCCTATCTGGCGCGTTGCGCTGCCGACAAGGTGGTGCATGTGGAGATCTTCTTCGACCCGCAGACCCACACCGCTCGCGGTATCCCCTTTGCGACTGTGCTGAGTGGCATCGAGCGGGCGCTGCAGACCGGGGAGAAGGAGTTTGGGATCAGCTGGCGGTTGATCATGAGTTTTTTGCGCCACCTCAGCGAAGAGGAGGCGTTCGCGACGTTGGCAGAGGCTATGCCCTTCCTGTCGCGCATTCACGGCATCGGCCTTGACTCGGGGGAGAAGGGCAATCCGCCCAGCAAGTTTGCCCGGGTCTTTGCCCGCTGCCGCGAGCTGGGGTTGCCGGTGGTGGCCCATGCCGGCGAAGAGGGACCTGCCGACTACATTTGGCAGGCGATCAACGAGCTGCAGGTGTGCCGCATCGATCACGGGGTGCGCTCGGCCGATGATCCCGAGTTGCTGCGTTATCTGGCGGATACCCGGCTGCCGCTCACCGTCTGCCCCCTCTCCAACACCCGGCTCAAGGTGTTCGGCAATATGGCCCAGCACAATGTGTTGCGGCTGCTGGAGCAGGGGCTCTGCGTCACCATCAACTCGGACGATCCCGCCTACTTCGGTGGCTACATGGGGGCCAACTTTGCGGCGCTGGCCGATGGCCTCGGCGCGACCATGAGTCAGCTCTGCCGCCTCTCGCTCAATGCCGTTGAGGCGAGCTGGCTCTCTCTGGCTGACAAGGCGCGGCTGACCCGCGAGATCCGTGGCTATGCCGCGACCCACGGGGTGATCCTGCACTGAGTCAGGTGCCAATGTCCTCGATATGAAAAGCAGTTGATATAAAAAGAGGCCCGCCATCACTGGCGGGCCTCTTTCGTTTCAATGGCAGGTGTAGCTGCCGGGTGAAGTCATAGTTACGCCACCCGTACCAGAAACTTCTCGCCCTGTCCTTCGCGCTTGAAGCGCTCGAGCAGGGTGGGCAGCGCCTCGAAGTTGCCCACCACCAGCGGCGGCAGGGTCAGCTCGCCGTTCGCCATCTGCGCCATCATGGCGACACCGGCGGCCACCAGTCGGCTCCACTGCTTGTCGGTACCAAAGGCATGCTGGGCACCGAGCGCAATCTCGTGCAAGGAGTGGCAGTGAGTAAAGGCGGGCAGCGGATTGTGCGGGATGCGCCCGAGCACCGTCACCATATGGCCGTAGTAGCCAAGGGCGGGCAGCAAGCTTTCCGCCTGCTGGCTGGAGACCAGATCGATGATCCCCTCAAACGGCTCGTTGCCGTTGGCGGCCTGCAGGATGGCCAGCCACTCCGGATCCCGATAATCGGCCACCCCCTGCACCCCGATCTGTTTGAGCCACTGATGGTGGCGTGGACTGGCGCTGGCAAAGAGCCGCGCCCCCTGTTTAAGGGCGAGCTGCACCGCAAAGCGGCCGACACTGCTGCCCGCACCGGTGATGAGCAGCGCTTCCCCGTGCAGGCGTGGCAGCTTGGCCAGCGCCTGCCAGGCGGTGAGACCGGGACAGGGCAGGGCGGCCGCCGCCTCGTCACTCAGGGCATCGGGCACCGGCAGCAGGGCGCGGGCCGGTACCCGGGTGTGGCGGGCAAAGCTGCCGTGGTGGCGCAGGTCGGTGTGGTAGGCGACCCGGGCGCCGAGACGCAGATGGCTGACGTTGGCGCCGAGCGCCACGATAGTGCCCATGCCATCGACGCCGGGCACCTGACCATCCTGCCAGTTGGAGTGGCCATATTCGATCAGCTTCCAGTCCACCGGGTTGAAGGCGATAACCCGGTTGGCTACCAGTACCTCGTCAGGGGCGAGCGGTGCCAGGGGCAGATCGGCGAGGGTAAGCTGGGTCGGTTCACCGGGGGCATGCCAGCACCAGGCTTGGGTGTGATTCATGGGGACTCCTTGTGAAAGGCTATGTCCCAATTACGTGTTGCATGGGGTGCCCCAGCGCCTCATGCAAACACGCTTTGATATTCACGCCCCTCCCG